>NZ_JALBGW010000096.1:0-18536 GCF_023006485.1 Neorhizobium sp. BETTINA12A | reverse complement strand
GCCGATCCCCGGTTTCGCGCCCTCGCCGCTGTCGCGCCCTTCCGGCTGCGCCTTCCGCGACCGCTGTGCCCGGGCCACCGATGTCTGCGCCACTGAGCCTATGCTGGAAATCGCCGCCGATCGCGAGTTCCGCTGTTTCCACCCCCATCTCTGGAGCGCCGCATGACAAACCCGCTCGTGGAAACCGTACCGCTCATAGAAGCCGTGGACGTCAGCCGGCGTTTTTCCCGCAAGCTCGATTATGCGGAGAAGATCGCCAACCTGTTCGGTGCGGGTCTTGAGGAAAAGACTGTGCATGCGGTCGACGAGGTCAATCTCGCCGTCTATCCGGGCGAGGTGGTCGGCCTCGTCGGTGAGTCCGGTTGCGGGAAGTCGACGCTCGGGCGGGTGATGGCCGGCATCATGCCGGCGAGCGGCGGCGAGGTGCGGTGGAAGGGCCGACCGCTGACATCGCTGCAGGGCGATGACAAACGCGCCATGCGGCTTTCCGCCCAGATGATCTTCCAGGATCCGATGTCGACACTCAATCCGCGCAAGCGGGTGATCGATCTGATCGGCGAGGCGCCGAAAGTGCACGGCATCGTCAAGGGCCGGGAGATGCGCGACTACGTCGCCGCGCTCGCGGAGCGGGTCGGTCTCGATCCGTCCTATCTCGACCGTTTCCCGCACCAGTTTTCCGGCGGCCAGCGGCAACGCATCGGCATTGCCCGGGCGCTGGCGGTAAAGCCCAAACTGCTCGTCTGCGACGAATCGGTCGCCGCGCTCGACGTGTCGATCCAGGCGCAGATCCTCAACCTGTTCATGGACCTGAAACGGGAGTTCGGGCTGACCTACCTGTTCATCAGCCACGATCTCGGCGTCGTGAAACACATCTGCGATCGGGTGGTCGTCATGTATCTCGGCCGCGTGGTGGAAAGCGCCACGCCGGACGAGCTCTTCGACAATCCGAAACATCCCTATACCCAGGCGCTGATCCGCGAACTGCCGTCGGTCAGCGACCGCCGCCGGGTATTCACGCCGATCAAAGGCGAGATCCCCTCGCCGCTCCATCCGCCACCGGGATGTCATTTCCATCCCCGCTGTCCAATGGCTTTCGACCGCTGCCGCGTTGAACGGCCGGTCTTGAAGGAAAACGCCGCAGGCCATGTCAGCGCCTGCCACCTGAACGATCTTGCCGCCCATCAGGCAACACATGCGACGGCCGAACCGGTCATCTAAAAAGGAAGGGAACGAACATAATGAAACCGATGAAATTTTTCCTGGCCGGGGTTGCGGCCTCGGTCCTCGCGCTGAACTCGGCTCAGGCCGCGAACCTGATACTCGGCAGCGCCACCGAGCCCTCGGCGATCGATCCGCAGTTTTCGCGCACCGGCAACAACCAGAACATTGCCATGCAGGTCTTCGACCGCCTGGTGCAGACCGACCCGGCAATCAATGTCGAGCCGGCGCTTGCCGTCTCCTGGACCAATACCGATCCGCTGACCTGGCAGATCAAACTGCGCGACGGTGTCAAATTCCATGACGGCAACCCGTTGACATCAGAGGACGTGATCTTTTCGCTCACCCGCGCCAAGGACATCCCGAACAGCCCGGCGCCGTTTTCCGGCAATGTCGGGGCGATCGACAGCATGAAGGCGATCGACAACCTGACTGTCGAATTCAAGACCAAGAAGCCGACGCCCGATTTCATCGAACAAGTCGGTTTCGTCTACATCGTCGAGAAGAAGGTCGCGGAAGGCGCCTCGATCGAAGACTTCAACAGCGGCAAGGCGGCGATCGGCACCGGCGCCTACAAGTTCAAGTCCTGGACGCCGGGCGACAACTTGGCACTCACCCGCAACGATGCCTTCTGGGGCAAGAAACAGGATTTCGAAAACGTCACGATAAAGTTCATCTCCAACGATGCATCGCGCGTCGCCGCGCTTCGCTCCGGCGCCGTCGATCTGATCGACGCCGTGCCGCCGGGCGATGTGAAGACCCTCCAGGGAATCTCCGGCCTCAAGGTCTTCTCGATCGCCTCGTCCCGCATGATCTACCTTGCGCTCGACAGCGCCCGCGACAAGAGCCCCTTCATCACCGACAAGGAAGGCAAGCCGCTCGACAAAAACCCGCTGAAGGACGTCAAGGTCCGCCAGGCGCTCTCGGAACTGGTTAACCGCCAGCTGATCATCGACCGCATTCTCGACGGCTCGGCGGAAGCCGCTGGCCAGCTGGTGCCAAACGGCGTCGCCGGCAACGATCCGTCGATCAAGGCCCCGGCCATGAACGCCGAGGACGCCAAGAAACTGCTGGCGGAAGCCGGCTACAAGGACGGGTTCGGCATCACCATCCACACCTCCAACGACCGCTTCCCGGGCGACTCGGAAGTGGCACAGGCCCTCGGCCAGATGTTTGCGCGCGGCGGCCTGAAGGTGAACGGCGTCGTCGCCCAGCCCTATAACGTCTACACCAAGGGCGCCGGAGCCGGCGAATTCTCCGCCTTCATCTTCTCGCTCGGCAACTCTACTCCGACCTCGGCAACCGGTCTTCGCAACCTGCTGATGACGGCCAACAAAGATGCCGGTACCGGCTCGTTCAACCGGACGAAATATTCGAACCCGGCCTTTGACGATGCGATGCGTGCCGCCACCGCCGAATTCGACGTCAAGAAGCGCGTGGAGCTGCTGCAGAAGGCGACCAAAATGGTGTTCGCCGACGTGCCGGTCATCCCGCTCTACTGGCAGAAGGTTCACTGGGCCGGCAAGGCGAACGTCTCCTATGTCGCCAACATGACGGAAGACACCAGCGCGACGCTTGCCGGCATCGCCAAGTAGTCCTGGTCTTTGCTGCGGCCCCTTTTTCAGGAGCCGCAGCATCCTGGGCCGGCCTGACGTGTGGTGGGGCCGGCCCGGGTATTGATTTGCCAATTTTGAGGATATGGACATGGATACCCTGACGCCATCGCGCTTCGAGGTGATTGCTGACGACGTGATAGTCGAACGCGATGTGATGGTGACGATGCGCGACGGCGTAAAGCTCGCGACCGACGTCTACCGGCCGGCCAAGGACGGCAAGGTGATCGACGGCCGACTTCCGGCGATCATGGAACGCACGCCCTACGGCAAGGCGGAGCGCTCGCGTTCCGAGATCGAGGTGGGCATGACGGAGCCAATGAAGCGCCATGAGGTTGCGAGCTATTTCGTCCGGGCGGGATATGCCGTGGTCTACCAGGATTGCCGCGGCCGCTACAATTCCGAGGGCGAGTTCAGCAAATACATTTCAGAAGCCGCCGACGGTTACGATACCGCCCGTTGGCTGGTGGAACAGGCCTGGTCGAACGGCCAGTTCGGCACGATGGGCCTTTCCTATGCTGCGCATACGCAGGCAGCGCTCGCGTGCCTCAACCCTCCGGGGCTCGCCTGTATGGTCATGGATTCGGGCGGTTTTTCCAACGCCTATCAATGCGGCATCCGCCAGGGCGGCGCATTCGAGCTGAAGCAGGCGACCTGGGCCTATAACCAGGCGATCGGCGAGGGCAATGAATTTGCCCGTGCGGCGATCGAAGCTGAGGATCTTCACGCATGGTTCAACGTCATGCCCTGGAGCGAAGGCAATTCTCCGGTGCGCTGGATGCCGGAATACGAAAGCTACCTGCTCGACCAGTGGCGCAGCGGCACGTTCGACGAAAGCTGGCGTCGCGTCGGCCTTTATATGGAGGGCTTCTACGAGACTTTTCCGGAAGTGCCCATCGTGCTGATGTCGAGCTGGTACGACGCTTATGTGAAGTCGACGCTCGACAATTATCGCGGCCTTTCCGGCAAGGACAGCCGACCGCTACAGCTGATCATGGGACCGTGGCTGCACGGCAACCGCAACACGACGCTCGCCGGCGATACATCTTTCGGGCCGACTGCGCCGCTCGGCGGGAACGTCGTGGAAAGCTGGCTATGCTTCCGCCGCAACTGGTTTGACCATTGGCTGAAGGCCAAGGACAATACGGTTGCTCAGGAACCGGTGGTGCGCGCCTTCGTAATGGGCGGCGGGTCCGGCATGCGCAATCCGGACGGGCGCCTGGATCACGGCGGACGCTGGATCGAAGCAAGCGACTGGCCGCTGCCGGGAACGGAATTCCGCAACTATTACATCCATGAGAACGGCTCGCTTTCGACCGAGAAGCCGAAAACGAGTGCCGCGCCCTTCACCTACGATTTCGACCCTAAGAACCCGGTTCCGACCATCGGCGGATCGCTGACAAGCGGCCAGCCGATTTTCGAAGGCGGCGGTTTCGACCAGCGCGAGGGAGAGAAATTCTACGGCTCGAAACATCCGGGCCTGCCACTTTCGGCGCGTGCCGACGTGCTCTCCTTCGAGACAGAGCCGCTCGCCGAAGATGTCGCCGTAGTTGGGCCGATCACGGTCGAGCTCTACGTCTCGTCCGATGCACCGGACACCGATTTCACCGCGAAACTCGTCGACGTCTACCCGCCGAGCAAGGATTATCCGACCGGTTACGCGCTCAACATCACCGACGGGATCATCCGCTGCCGCTACCGCAATTCCTTCGAAAAGCCCGAACCGATCGTCAAGGGCGAGGTGTTCAAGGTGACGATCGAGCCGTTCGCGACCGCCAACCTGTTCGCCAAGGGCCACCGCATCAGGGTTGATATCTCATCATCCAACTTCCCGAAGTACGATATAAATCCAAATAGCTATGCGCCGGAGGGCCGGGGGCGCACAAGCCAAGTGGCCCGCAACACAGTTTTCTGCGATGGTACGCGTGCATCTGCCATCCGCCTGCCGATCGTCGGTGGAGCGGCAATGGTGGGGCTGAAGCCCATCGCGAAATGAACTAGGCCATGCTGACCGTCGCCGTTACCGGCCAAATCCTGATCCACGGCCCCCTCGACCTCTGTGGCGAGGGGCAGGCCGAGGTTCGGGATTTCCTCGAGGCGGATGTGGCCTTCGGCAATCTCGAAGCGACGGTGGAGACGGCAGGGGCATGGCCGACCAAGACGAAAACGCTACATCTGGCCTCGGCGGATGCTCTCGTCTCGGTGCGGGAACTTGGCTTTCATGCGGTGACGCATGCCAACAACCACGCCTTCGACCTCGGCCCGCCGGGCATCGCATCGACGCGCGCCGCCGTGGAAGCGGCCGGGTTGAAGCTTGCCGGCAGCGGGTCGGATATCGAGCAGGCCGCAGCGCCGGCGATCGTGCCGGGACCTCATAGATCGCTCGCCATCTTCTCCGTCGATCTCGGACCTCAGCCGGACATCAACTACGCCTCGGTCGATCGCAGCGGCATAACGCCCTTGCGGATGAGGCGGACGGTAACCGCGCCGCCTGCGGAATTCGAGACGCTCAAACGGATCGTCGGGACGCTCGGTGACGACAAGCGCGGCGCGGCGCGTGCTGCGGTCGGTTATGACCTCGGCGAACGCCCGGAGCTGGACGTCTTCGGTACGCCCGTCGTTGCCGGCGATGCGATCGGCGCCCGCTGGACTGCTGACGAAAAGGACATGCAGCGGCTCGTCGACGGCGTCGATGCGGCGAAGGCGATCGGCGACCTGGTCGCGGTTGCAATCCACGGCCATCATTGGGATGCGAACTGGAAAACGACGCCCGACTGGCTGCTCGATCTGTGCCGCGGCCTAATCGACAGCGGCGCGGACCTGGTTCTCGGCACCGGCGCACCGGTCATGCAGCCGATCACCTTTCATCGCGGGCGAGCGATCATCGCCGGTCTCGGCAACTTCGTTTTCCATACGCGGCGGCCGGCGACCTATGACCAAAAAGGTGTCGATGTCTGGCGCAGCGCCGCAATCCGGCTGACGCTTGCCGATGACGGTACGTGCGAGAGACTTGAACTGCTGCCGATTTCCGTCGGCAGGCCGGTGGACCAAGGTCTGCCTCCAGGCCCGGTTCCGCTGCAGGGTTCCGATGCAGACGAGATCAGGGAAAGAGCGCTCGCCGGGCTTCCGGCTGCAGACCGGCAACGCGTCGTCTGATCAACCAAGCTTGCCGGTGAAAATGTAACCGACGCCGCGGACGGCCTTGATCAGCTGGGGATGCTTGGCATCCGCCTCGATCTTGCGGCGCAACCGGACGATCTGGGCGTCGATCGTGCGGTCGAAGGCGTCGAGCTGCCGTCCCCTTGTCTCATCCATCAGGAAATCGCGCGTCAGCACGCGGCCGGCGTGCTGGACGAAGGCCGCTAGCATGTCGAATTCGCCGGTTGTCAGTTCGACTTCGCCATCTCCGGCAGACAGCAGCTGGCGTCTGGAAAGATTGAGCGTCCATCCTTCGAAACGGACGATCTTCTCCTCGTTCTCCTCCGGCTTCGGCTGAGCCGGCTGGCGCCGCCTGAGGATCGATTTCAGCCGCGCATGCACTTCACGCAGGTGAAACGGTTTTGCGATGTAATCGTCAGCGCCGATCTCGATGCCGATGATCCGGTCGACCACGTCGTCGCGGCCGGTCAGCATCATGATCGGAATGTCCGATTGCATCCGGATTTCCCGCGCAAGATCGAAGCCGTCCTGGCCACCGGGAAGCGAGAGGTCGAGAAGGATGATGTCGATCTCTTGCCTTTTCAGCTGAACGCGCATTTCCTGCCCGTCGGACACCGCGCTGACGGCATATCCTTCGCCCTCGAAATATCGCGTCAGCATCTGACGGATTCGAGGATCGTCGTCGACGACGAGGATATTTGCGGAACTGGCGGGGGATGACATCAACAGGGAACCGGCGTGTTACAGATTGTTACCAATTAGAACCGTCTTTCACACGACTAGCATTCGCGCGTTACCGGGATTCGGTCAACTGCCTCAACCAAACGGATAGGGGCAGTTTCATGTTTGTCACGGATAATGCGAAGACCTTCAACTCGGCAGCAGCAAGACCGCTAGACGAGCCGGACTGCCTGCACTCGCTGTTTGCAAAACAGCCTGTCGAATATCTCGCGGCCGGCCAGCCCCTCTTTTTCGAAGGTGACGAGGCCAGGCATATTTTCGAAGTCATCGAAGGGAATTTGCGGGTTTTCCGGATCATTTCGGAAGGACGGCGGGTGATTACCGGATTTCTGCACGCCGGCGATATGATCGGCGTTTCGCTCCGGGACAATTATATCTACACCGCAGAGGCCATCACGACGGCGAAAGTCCGTCGGCTGTCGCGCCGACAGTTCGAAGCGGCCATCATCAATTCCGAGAGCCTGAGACCCAAAGTCTTTGCTCGGGTCTGCGACGAAATGGCCGCAGCCCAGGACCAGATGGTGCTCTTGTCGAGCAAGAGCGCGGAGGAACGGATCTGCACGTTCCTGCTGAAATACCTGAAACGTGCGATGGCCGAAGGCAATGCGCAACCGATCGTCGAACTCTCCATGAGCCGACAGGACATGGCCGACTATCTCGGCCTGACGATCGAGACCGTTTCGCGTACGATCACCAGGCTCATCGGCAAGGGCGTGCTGAATGTTCTGGACCCGGCCGCCCGTCATTCCATAAGAATCGAACGGCCGGGAATGCTTGCGCAACTTGCCGGAGACGACGATGACTGTGGAGACATGCGGCGCGACCTGATCGCTCTCGGCGAGCGACGGCGCCATTAGACGGAATAGACATGATCGGCAATACAGGATCCGAAGCCACGACGGAAAGCCAGCTCGATGCCGTCACTCTTCTTCTCGACGATGCCAATCTCATCGTCCATGGCGTGGACGGCATCATCAGCCGCTGGACGAGCGGTTGCGAGCAGCTTTACGGCTGGCGCCGAGAGGAAGCTCTCGGAAAGGTCGTCCACGATCTTCTGGCGACGCAGTTTCCAGAGCCGCTCGACGAGATCCGTCGTCATGTCCAGACCTATCATGCCTGGCAAGGGGAAGTCGTTCATCGGCATCGGAATGGTCACACGGTCGTCGTGGCGAGCCGCTGGGTGGCCGTCAATCCGTCGAGCGACGGGCCTTCGATCATCATTCAAACGAACAACGATATCACCGAGATGAAAAGGGTGCAGAACGATCTTGCCGGACGCGAAGCGCATCTGCGCTCCATTCTGGACACCGTGCCGGAATCGATGATCGTCATCGACGAAGTCGGCTGCATTTCCTCCTTCAGCACCGCGGCCGAGCAGCTGTTCGGCTACTCTTCCGACGAAGTCTGCGGGCAGAATGTCAAGATGCTGATGCCATCCCCCGATCGCGAAGCCCATGACGGATATATCTCGCGCTACCTCCACACCGGCGAACGCCGGATCATCGGTTACGGCCGCGTCGTGACCGGGCAGCGCAAGGACAAAAGCACATTTCCGATGGAGCTTTCGGTCGGCGAGGCCGTCACCAATGGAAAACGCATTTTTACCGGCTTCGTCCGCGACCTCACCAGCCGCCATAAGATTGAAGAAGAGCTGCGCCAGGCCCAGAAGATGGAAGCGATCGGCCAGCTGACCGGCGGCCTGGCGCACGATTTCAACAATCTTCTCACCGTCATCAGCGGCAATCTCGAGATGATGGAGAACAAGCTCGCGGATGCGGGACTGCTCGAACTGCTGCATGAGGCCCAGGGGGCCGCGGAAGACGGTGCCAAATTGACGGGCCAGCTTCTCGCCTTCGGACGGCGCCAGCCACTCAACCCGAAGCTCGCAGATGTCGGCAACCTCGTGTCCGGCTTCTCGGAGCTTCTCAGGCGAACGCTCGGCGAAACGATCGAGCTTCGCACCACTGTGACCGGCGTTTCCAACGAAGCGCTGGTCGATGCATCGCAGCTCCAGAACGCGCTTCTCAACCTGACGCTCAATGCCCGGGACGCGATGCCGCGTGGCGGCAAGCTGTCGATCGAGATCTCCCGCGTCAGGCTGGATGTCGACTATGCGCAGATGTATCCCGATGTCCGCACCGGCGATTTCGTGCTGATTTCCGTCACCGACACGGGCATCGGCATGCCTCCCGACGTCAAGGACAAGGCTTTCGAGCCATTCTTCACCACAAAAGGCCTGGGCGCCGGAACAGGCCTCGGCCTCAGCATGGTTTATGGCTTCGCCAAGCAATCCGGCGGGCACATCCAGCTCTACAGCGAGCCGGGACAGGGCACGAGCGTCAGAATTTTCCTGCCGGTGGCGCACAAGGCGGAGGCGGCGGGTGCGCTTGCCGTCGAGGCTGGCTCGAAGCAAGCCTCCATTCCCGGCGGCAACGAAAAGATCCTCGTCGTCGAGGACGACCCGCGGGTCCGGCGCATCGCCGTGTCCCGGCTGACGCAGCTCGGTTACGGCGTCATCGAGGCCTCGAACGGCCAGGAAGCGCTGGACCAGCTCGGCCTGCACGACGGCATCCACCTTCTTTTCACCGATATCGTGATGCCAGGCGGCATGACGGGCGACGAGCTGGCGGCTAAAGTGCGCGCAAGACGGCCCGGCGTGAAAGTGCTGTTCACCTCCGGCTACGCCGAACCGGCGATCGCCGGGCGCGAGCTCGCCCAATCCGGTAGCTGGCTAAAGAAGCCGTATACCGCCAGAGAGCTCGCGGTGCGGCTTCGGGAACTGCTGGACTGAGTTAGATTTCAAAAGGCTGCATCTGCAGCCTTTTTACAATCGCTCGAGAAATGCCTGAGTGGCTGACGGCACCCGCATCGAAGCCTGCGTTTGTCCAATACTCCTGATTCATTCCGGCGGATCGTCCTGCAGCACACGCCAGGAGGCGCCTTCGAGGTCGTCATATTGGCCACTCTTCAGCGACCAGAGAAAGGCGAAGAGGCCAAGACCGCCGAGGAAAAGCGCAATCGGGATGAGATAGATCAGCATGTTCATGCGATGCGGGCCTTACTGGGAGGAATTTTTGCTTCATTGTTACTCTCCGCCGCATCGGCCTCGGCGGCGCTTCGCCATCCACTGAGCCGCAGGGCGTTGGCGACGACGATGATCGAGGACGTGGACATGGCAACGGCAGCAATCAGAGGCGTCGCATAACCGGCCAGCGCGATCGGCACGGCGATCACATTGTAGCCGATGGCGAGTGCGAAGTTTTCGCGGATCAGCCGGCCAGCGCGCCGCGAAATATCGATCGCCAGCGGCACTGCTTCGAGGCTGTCGTGCATGAATACGAAGTCGGCGGCCTGACGGCCGACGTCCGCCGCCGTCGCCGGTGCGATCGAGACGTGGGCTGCGGCAAGCGCCGGCGCGTCGTTGATGCCATCACCGACCATCAGCACCTTGCGGCCGCTCGCCTCGAACGAGGCGCAGAACTCCGCCTTCTGTTTCGGCGAAAGCTCCGCCTGCCAATGTTCGAGGCCGAGGCGGATGGCGAGATCGGCAACTACTCGGCGCCGGTCGCCCGACAGAATGCCCGTCTCGAAACCGCTGGCCGCGAGGGATGCCGTGGCGGCCAGGGCGCCGGGGCGAAGCGAATCGTCGAAGCGGAAGGTGGAGATCTCCTTGGCGTCGAGCGAGAGAACCGTTTCGGTCACGCTATTGCCTGGGTTTCCGTCATCCGGCCCCGACAGGGCGAAGCGGCGGTTGCCGAGGCGGTAGACGCCTGCCGGCGTCACCGCTTCCAGGCCCCGACCGGGAATTTCGGTGACCGTTTCGAAGACCGCAATCGGACCGGATACCGCCATCGCGAGCGTCTGGGAGAGAGGGTGACGCGAATGGGCGGCGAGGCCGGCTGCCAATGCCAGCTGCTTCCTGTCGAACCGCTCGACATCCAGCAGCCGCGGCCGGCCGAGGGTCAGCGTGCCGGTCTTGTCGAATAACACCGTGTCGATTTCGGCAAGCCGTTCCATGGCCGAACCATCCTTGACCATGATGCCGTTCCGGAACAGCCGGCCAGCCGCAACCACCTGCACCACCGGCACCGCAAGGCCGAGCGCGCAGGGACAAGTGATGATCAGCACGGCGATGGCGACCAGCATGGCGTGTTTCCAGTCGCCGCCGATGAAGCCCCAGGCGAGAAAGGCGGTGAGCGCCAGAAGATGGACGGCCGGAGAGTAATATTGCGCCGCCCGATCGGCGATCCGACGGTAGCGCGCCCGTCCACCCTCGGCTGCCTCCATCAGCGAAATGACTTCGGACAGGAAAGAATCCTTCGCGGCAGCCGTCGCCTTCAGCACCAGCGAGCCGGTGAGGCTGAGCGTTCCTGCCTGTATCATATCCCCGACATGGACCGGCCTTGGAGCGCTTTCGCCGTTGACGATCGAGACGTCGATGTCGCTTGCGCCGCTCTCCACGAACCCGTCCACCGGCACCCGCTCACCGGCAGCAATCGCCACCCGGTCGCCCGGCCGGATTTCGTCCACGGGGCGATACTCACGCGAGCCGTCCGGACCGATGATCGTGGCGCCGCGAGGCGACAGGCGCGCAAGACCGCTGATTGCGGCGCGGGCCCGGTCGCGCATAACATGGTCGAGCGTGCGGCCGATCAGCAGGAAGAACAGGAGCGAGACGGTAGCATCGAACCAGGCCTGTTCGCCGTGATGCATGGTTTCCCAGAGCGACACCGCGTAAGAGAGCGTGATGGCGAGCGCGATCGGCACGTCCATATTGGTGCGGCCGCGGCTGAGCGCATTCCAGGCGGATTGATAAAAGAAACGGCCGCCATAGATCAGCGCCGGCGCGGCAATAAACGCCGATATCCAATGGAACATGTCGCGGGTCGAGGCATCGGCGCCCGACCATACGGAGACCGAGAGCAGCATGATGTTCGCTGCCGCGAAGCCGCAAAGGGCGACGGCGCGAATCAGATCGCGCTGCAGTTTTTCGCCGACCTCCTCGGCATTCGAGAAAAGATGTGCATCATAGCCGGTGGCATCGACGATGGCCCTGACCAGTTCAACCGGATCCGGGGCGTCGTCTCCGGCCTTCTCCCGCCAGACGATCGAAACGCGCTTGGTGGAAAGATTGACCCGTGCCCGCTCCACCGACGGCAAGGCATTGAGCGCCTTTTCGATCGTCGCGATGCAGGTGCCGCAATGGACCTGTGGAACGCTGAGATCGGTCTGGCGCAGGCCGGGGCCGATCATCCGGCTGGACAGCGTCAATTCCTCGGAGGACGGAAGCGAATGACCCGAATATCCTTCGGCTCCAGGCGCGCAGCAGCTCATTCCGCTCTCCTCAAAACCGCGATCCGCTCGGCCTGATGCAGGATGCGCTTGCCGTTCCTGATGGCGCTCGCATCGACGATCCAATGGCCGGGCAGGATTTCATGGGTGGCGGCGAAGACACCCTTGGCGACGGGAACGAGGTCGAGTTCAAAATCCTGGTGTTCGCCGACCGGTCGCTTGAACTTGAGCGTCAGCGTATCGGCCGCGACCGGCCCGTTCTTCGGGTGAAAGACCTCGTATCGGATATCGGAGCCGTCGATGGTGATGCGGCCGGTGACGCCGGTCGCCGTCAGCGTCCGCGCCTCGGCCGCCTTGCCATTGAACTGTTGGCTGGCGACATAGGTATTTTCCGCCACCAGCCCGCTCCAGCTGGTGACCGCGTTATAGGCCATGTAGAAATTGACCGAGATGATGGTGCCGAAAAAGAGCACCAGCACACCGAGCATATGCCAGCCGGTGAAGACGAAAGGTTTTGCTGGGATCGTATCCATTTTCGTCGTGCTCATTTTCTGGCTCCCGGCGTGTTGAAGACCGCTGAATAGCTGTCCTTTTCGTGGCTCGACCGATCTTCGGCGATGAAGTGGAAATCGGCGGCCTCGGCGGAAACTGCACCCTTGGGCAGGGTCACGAAGACTTTCAGGGCGAGCGTCTTGTCGGGCTCCACCTGCACCGCGAAGAGACGGCCCGGAACATCCGTGATGCCGGAAATTTTCATCGTCGCTTCGGGCAAACCTTCCATCGAAACCAGGATCGTGCGCGGCTCCGGGATCATGTTGAGCAGCCGGATCGTGTAGCCGTTGCGGATGGAACCGTCCGATTCCAGCACGAATTGCGGGTTGCGATCATGCAACACATTGACCTCCAGCCGGTCGCGCGACAGCAGCGCGAAAACGAGGCCGAGACCGACGGCCGACCAGACGCCGAAATAGATCAGCGTGCGGAGCCTGAAGATCACCCTCCAGTCGAAGTGGCGGACCTTGTCGATGAAGGAACCGTCCGGATTGCGCACCCGTACCGGGTCGATCGCCATCGTGCTGCCGTTTGTCGCAAGCGCCATGTTGGCGTCGTATTCGTCGAGTGTCGCATAAGCGATCAGGCCGCGCGGCTTGCCGATCTTGTCCATCACGCCGTCGCAAGCATCGATGCAGAGCGCGCAGGTGATGCAGGCCAGCTGCTGCCCCTCGCGGATGTCGATACCCATGGGACAGACTGCCACGCAGGCATTGCAGTCGACGCAATCGCCGACCGGCTGCGCGGCTGCCGCCGCCTTCTTGGTATGCCGGCTGCGCGGCTCGCCGCGCCAGTCGTTATAGGTGACGACCAGCGAGCTCTCGTCCAGCATGGCGGCCTGGATACGCGGCCAGGGGCACATGTAGATGCAGACCTGTTCGCGCAACAGCCCGCCGAGCACGTAGGTCGTGGCCGTCAGGGTGGCCACGGTCGAATAGGCGACCAGCGCCGCCTGACCAGTGACGAAATCGAAGGCGAGCGAGGGCGCATCGGCAAAATAGAAAATCCAGGCGCCGCCGGTCGCCACTGCGATCGCCAGCCATGTGGCGTGTTTGGCGACGCGCTTCCAGAGCTTGTCGAGGCTCCACGGCGCGGCGTCGAGCTTGATGCGGGCATTGCGGTCGCCCTCGAAGAACCGCTCGACGACCAGGAAAAGGTCGACCCAGACCGTCTGCGGACAGGTATAACCGCACCAGGCGCGACCGACAGCCGACGTCACCAGGAAAAGGCCGAAACCGGCCATGACCAGAAGTCCCGCGACGAAGAAGAATTCCTGCGGCCAAATCTCGATGAAGAAGAAATAGAAACGACGGCTCGCAAGATCGACGAGTACCGCCTGATCGGGTGCGAAGGGACCGCGGTCCCAGCGGATCCAGGGAGTGAGGTAATAGATGCCGAGGGTTATCAGCATCACCAGCCATTTGAAGCGGCGGAAGCGCCCTTCGGCGCGTTTTGGAAATATCTTCTTGCGCTTCTCGTAAAGCGGGTTGTTCGATGCGCCCGGCGAATGCACGGGCTGGACATCGATGCGCTCAACGGAGGCGTCGCTGGGGCCAAGCGCGGGAGACGTATAGAGATTCATGGGACCAGTTCCTTTGGTCCATGTTTTCTCATCTCGGCGACGCCCACTCCTTGACGCAAGTCAACCGCGCCGATGTGACAAAACGGCCGCCCGCTGATGACAGACAGGCGGCCGTTCGTCAGATCGAATGGAGCAACGGTTATTCTTATTCCCCGCCGCCGAGCGAGTGGATGTAGACAGTGAGTTGCTTCACGGCTACGTCGCCGAGGCGGCCTTGCCAGGCTGGCATGACGCCGTGTTTCGGGGCCTGGATCTGTCTGGCAATCTCCGCTTCGCCGTGAACCTTCAGCCAGATGGCGTCGGCAAGGCTCGGCGCGCCGAGGTCCCGTTTGCCCTCGGCCTTTTCGCCGTGGCACGCGACACAATTGTCGGCAAAGAGCTGTTTTCCGGGCTCGACCATCGATGGATCGCGCGGGGTTCCGGTAAGGCTCACCACGTAGGCGGCGACCTGGCGCACCTCGTCCTGCTTCAGCATGTCGGTAAAGGCCGGCATTTCGGAGATGCGGGTCTCCCCGTCGGCGGGATCACGGATGCCATGGGCGATCGTCTGGTAGAGGGCGTTGATATCGCCACCCCAAAGCCAGTCGTCGTCGTTGAGGTTGGGATAACCCCGTCCGCCGGTCGCACCCGTGCCGTGACACGGGGTGCAGTTGACGCGGAAAGCCGCGGCGCCGCCGGCCGTTGCGAACTGGTTGAGCTGCGGATCGGCGACGATGTCTTCCAGCGAAGAGGTCGAGATCTTCTCCCGGATGCCGCCCTGGGCGATCTTCGCACCATCGAGATCGGCGGCAAACTCGGCGCGGCTCGAATATCCGAGCAGGCCTTTTGTCGCATTGGTGAGGAGAGGAATGGACGGATAGGCGATCGCATAACCGATCGCCCACAGGATACAGGCGTAGAAGGTCCAGAGCCACCAGCGCGGCAGCGGGTTGTTGAGCTCGCGGATGCCGTCCCACTCGTGGCCGGTGGTCTCGATGCCGCTCAATTCGTCGATATGTTTTTCCGCCATATTCAATCCTCCTTCAGAGGGATTCGCGCGGCCTCGTCTGCAGAGGCTTTTCCGCCGGGGCGCAAGGTGAAGACGAGAACGCCGAGGAAGAACAGGGTCATGGCGAGCAGACCCCAGCTATCGGCGAAGTGGCGCATGGCCGTGTAGAATTCCATGATCTTGTCCCTTCAGCGGTAACCGGCGGCATCGTCATAGGTCGAGAAATCGACCAGCGTGCCGAGCATCTGCAGATAGGCGACCAGCGCGTCCATTTCGGTGAGGCTCTGGGCGTTGCCGTCGAAATCGCCGACCTTGGCCTTGGGATAGCGGGCAAGCAGACCGGACGTGTCGGCATTCGGATCCGCCTGGGCGGACAGATCCGCCTGGGCGCTCGCGATCATCTCGTCCGAATAGGGGACGCCGACGGCGCGGTTCGCCCTCAGATCCATGGAAACGTCAGCGATCTTGAGGGGCGTCGTCTTGAGGAAGGAATAGCTCGGCATCACCGATTCCGGAACGACGTCGCGCGGTTCGGTCAGATGCTGCACGTGCCATTCGTTCGAATAGCGGTCGCCGACGCGGGCAAGGTCTGGCCCTGTGCGTTTCGATCCCCACTGGAACGGGTGGTCGTACATGGATTCGGCCGCCAGACTGTAGTGACCGTAACGTTCCACCTCGTCGCGGAAGGGGCGGATCATCTGGCTGTGGCAGACATAACAGCCTTCGCGGATGTAGATGTCGCGCCCGGCCAGCTCGAGCGGCGAATAGGGCCGCATGCCTTCCACCTTCTCGATGGTGTTTTCGAGATAGAAGAGCGGGGCGATTTCCACGATGCCGCCGATCGAAACGACGAGCAGCGAGCCGACCAGGAGCAGGGTCGCATTGCGTTCGATGAAGTGATGTTTGTCGAGAATGGACATGGGTATCCCTCCTTATTCGGCCGGCTGGAGAGCGGCGGGGGAGACACCGCCCCGAACCCGCTCCTGCCGCTGGTAACCGAGGATGGTCATGGTGACGTTGAAGGCCATGATGAGCCCGCCAGCGAGATACATGGCGCCGCCGACCGCACGCAGCAGGTAGTAGGGGAACATCGCCGCGACGGTTTCCGCGAAGGAATAGACGAGGAAACCCTGGCTGTCGTATTCGCGCCACATCAGGCCTTGTTGCACGCCCGCGACCCACATGACGGCGGCGTAGACGACGATGCCGAGGGTGGCGAGCCAGAAGTGCCAGTTGACGAGGTCGAGGCTATAAAGACGCTCGCGGTTCCAGAGCTTGGGCGTCATGTAATAGACGGCGCCGAAGGTGATCATGCCGACCCAGCCGAGTGCGCCGGAATGCACGTGGCCGATCGTCCAGTCCGTATAGTGGCTGAGCGAATTGACCGCCTTGATCGACATCATCGGACCCTCGAAGGTCGACATGCCGTAGAAGGCGATGGCGATGATCATCATGCGGACGATCGGATCGGTGCGGATCTTGTCCCAGGCGCCCGAGAGCGTCATCAGGCCGTTGATCATGCCGCCCCAGGAGGGCATCCAGAGCATGATCGAGAAGACCATGCCGAGCGTCTGCGCCCAGTCGGGCAGCGCGGTATAGTGCAGATGATGCGGGCCGGCCCAGATATAGAGAAAGATCAGCGCCCAGAAGTGGATGATCGACAGCCGGTAGGAATAGACCGGACGATTGACCTGCTTCGGCACGAAATAATACATCATGCCGAGGAAGCCCGCGGTCAGGAAGAACCCGACAGCGTTATGGCCGTACCACCACTGGGTCAGCGCATCCTGCACGCCCGAAAAGGCCGAATAGCTCTTCACGCCGAGGAAGGAGACCGGGACCGCGAGGTTATTCACCACATGCAGCATGGCGATCGTCACGATGAAGGCGAGATAGAACCAGTTCGCCACGTAGATATGCGGCTCCTTTCGCTTCAGGATCGTGCCGAGGAAAACGACGAGATAAGCGACCCAGACGACGGTCAGGAAGAGGTCCACATACCATTCCGGTTCGGCATACTCTCGACCCTGCGTGATGCCGAGCAGATAGCCGGTCGCGGCCATGACGATGAAGAGCTGATAGCCCCAGAACACATACCAGGCGAGATTGCCGCCGAAAAGGCGGGCCCGACAGGTGCGCTGGACCACGAAGAGGGACGTGGCGATCAGCGCATTGCCGCCAAAGGCGAAGACGACACCGGATGTGTGCAGCGGCCGCAGGCGGCCGAAATTGAACCAGGGTTCGATGTTCAGGTCCGGAAAGGCAAGCTGGAGGGCGATGACGACGCCGACCAGAAAACCGACGACACCCCAGAAAACCGTGGCGATGGTGCCGTATTTCACCACCTCGTCGAAATATTCGGATTTTGACGGCAGGCTTATCGCAGACGCCCGCGGCGCGAAGGAAATCCTGCGCGTCAAAACGACCGTGCTGATCAGCAGCACGAAGAACAGGACCCACATATGGGCTGCAAACAGGCTGTCATGGGTATAAGCGGCGGCGAGCAACGCCAGGAAGGTGCCGATTGCCAGCCAGAGTGTTTCTGAGACGTAATTCATGGTCTTTGGCCTCACAGCGCAAATGCGCTGCCGGTTGAAGGATTGTGACCATGATGTGCTGACATACGGACCGCGCCGGGGGTTTGACCTGCGTCAACGCCCCGCCCAAACGGATCCATGCTTATGTTATTAGCGGCTCAGTCTTCTGGATCGAGGATGCAGCACTGTTCCGGCAGCGGCGCGAGGACCGCCCTTGCGCCGGCATCCAACGGGTCGGAAAGCGGCCCATTGGCGGTGATTTCGCCGGCAGCGGTTTCGCATTTGTATTGATAGGCACGACCGAGATAGGTGCGCGTCCCGAGCACCGCCGGAATGCCTTCGCCCTCGCGGCGGACCGCAAGCCCATCGGCGCGGCAGGCCAGGATGAAATCGTCCTTGATCGGGCCGAACAGGTCCTGGGAAAGATGAAGCCGCGTGCCGCCTGCAGCCTCGGCGGTGACGATGGCCGAATGGCGCGCGACGACCTTCATGCGGATCAGGTTTTCGAAGCCGACGAAGCGGGCGACGAAGGCGCTGGCCGGCTTCTGGTAGAGCACTTCGGGCGTATCGAGCTGCAGGATGCGGCCGGCATTCATGATCGCGACGCGATCGGAGATCGAAAACGCTTCCTCCTGGTCGTGGGTGACGTAGAGCGAGGTCGTGCCGTTGGCGCGCTGGAGCTGGCGGATCTCGACGCGCATGTCGATCCTGAGCTTGGCATCGAGGTTGGAGAGCGGCTCGTCGAACATCAAAAGCGGCGGCTTGATGACGAGAGCCCGGGCGAGCGCGACGCGCTGTTTCTGGCCGCCGGACAGTGCTGCCGGCAGGCGGTCGGCGAGCGGCGCGAGACCGAC
>NZ_JALBGW010000095.1:0-18553 GCF_023006485.1 Neorhizobium sp. BETTINA12A | reverse complement strand
GGCATGAGCCAGCCCATCCTTCTGCGCCTCCCGCCAAGACCTCCCGGCGGAAAAACAAATCCACAAAAACAAAACCCGCCGAAAATATCGACGGGTTTGTCAGCAGTCTGACGGCATCCTCACGGATGCCGTTTTGCATTTGAGCAGTTCAGGCGGCGGTGTTCTCAGGCCGCGTCGTCGACCGCATCCTGGCCGGACACCGGCACGTAGTTGAGGACCGGGCCGAGCCAGCGCTCGATCTCCTCGATCGACATGCCCTTGCGCTTGGCATAGTCCTCGACCTGATCGCGCTCGACCTTCGCCACCCCGAAATAATAGGATGCCGGATGGCCGATATAGAGGCCGGAGACCGATGAGCCGGGCCACATCGCGTAGCTTTCCGTCAGAACGACGCCGGTCGCCTCTTCCGCGTCGAGCAACCGGAACAGCGTCGCCTTTTCCGTATGGTCGGGCTGGGCCGGATAACCCGGCGCCGGGCGGATGCCGTGATAGGCTTCGGTGATCAACTCTTCCGCGGAAAAATTCTCGTCCGGCGCGTAACCCCAGAATTCCTTGCGGACCTGCTCGTGCATGCATTCGGCGAAGGCTTCCGCGAAGCGGTCGGCGAGCGCCTTGACGAGGATCGATGAGTAATCGTCGTTCGCCCGCTCGAACCGCTCGGCGATCGCCACTTCCTCGATACCGGCCGTGACGACGAAACCGCCGACATAGTCGTCGAGACCTGTCGCAACCGGGGCGACGAAATCCGACAGCGCGACGTTCGGACGACCGTCCCGCTTCGAAAGCTGCTGACGCAGTGTGAAGAAGGTCGCCAGTTCCTCGTTGCGGCTTTCATCGGTGTAAACGCGGATGTCGTCACCGACCGCATTGGCCGGCCAGAAGCCGATCACCGCCCGCGGCCGGAACCATTTTTCGGCAATGATCTTGTCGAGCATCGCCTGCGCATCGGCATAGAGTTGGCGCGCCGCCTCGCCCTGTTTCTCGTCTTCGAGAATCGCCGGGAAACGGCCCTTCAGTTCCCAGGTCTGGAAGAACGGCGTCCAGTCGATATATTTCGCCAGTTCCGCCAGATCGTAGGTCTCGAACACTTTCGTTCCGGTGAATTGCGGCTTCTTGGGCCGGTAGGACGACCAGTCGACCTTCTCGGCATTGTCGCGTGCGCGGCCGATCGGCAGGCGGGTTTTTTCCGCTTCCGCGCGTGCGTGTGCCGCGGCAACCTTGGCATATTCCGCCTGCACCGTGCTGATATAGCTCGGCTTTCCGTCTTCGGACAGAAGCGCGGACACGACGCCGACCGCGCGGCTGGCATCGGTCACGTAGATCGCCTGGCCGCGATCATAGCGCGGATGGATCTTCACGGCCGTATGGACGCGGCTGGTCGTCGCCCCGCCGATCAGCAGTGGAATATCGAACCCCTGGCGCTCCATTTCCGACGCCACATGTACCATCTCGTCGAGCGACGGGGTGATCAAGCCGGAAAGCCCGATGATGTCGACCTTCTCGGCAATCGCCGTTTCCAGGATCTTCGTCGCCGGCACCATCACGCCGAGATCGATGATCTCGTAATTGTTGCAGGCGAGCACGACGCCGACGATGTTCTTGCCGATATCGTGGACGTCGCCCTTGACGGTCGCCATCAGCACCTTGCCGGCGGACTTTTTCTGATCGCCGCCATTGAGGCGCTTCTCCTCTTCCATATAGGGCAGAAGCACGGCGACGGCCTGCTTCATGACGCGGGCGGACTTCACCACCTGCGGCAGGAACATCTTTCCGGATCCGAACAAGTCGCCGACCACGTTCATGCCGGCCATCAGCGGACCCTCGATCACATGCAGAGGCCGCTCAGCATTCTGGCGCGCCTCCTCGGTATCGCCCTCGATGAACTCGTTGATGCCGTTGACGAGCGCATGCGAAAGGCGCTTCTCCACTGGCCATTCACGCCAGGCGAGGTCTCTCTCCTTGGCTTCCTTGGCCCCGGTTCCGCGATAACGCTCGGCGAGTTCGAGCATCCGTTCCGTCGCATCGTCGCGACGGTTGAGCACGACGTCCTCGCAGGCGTCGCGCAGTTCCGGATCGATGTTCTCGTAGATCGCCAGCTGGCCGGCATTGACGATGCCCATGTCCATGCCCGCCTGGATGGCGTGGTAGAGGAACACGGCATGCATCGCCTCACGCACCGGCTCGTTGCCGCGGAACGAGAAGGACAGGTTGGAGACACCGCCAGAGATATGCACCAGCGGCATGCGCTCGCGGATGGTCTTGGTCGCCTGGATGAAGGCGAGACCGTAGCTGTTATGCTCCTCGATACCCGTCGCCACCGCAAAGACGTTGGGGTCGAAGATGATGTCTTCCGGCGGGAAATCCGCCTCTTCGGTTAGGAGCTTGTAGGCGCGTTCGCAGATCGCCACCTTGCGCTCGTAGGTATCTGCCTGGCCCTGCTCGTCGAAGGCCATGACCACGACGGCAGCACCATAATTGCGCAGCAGCTTGGCCTGGGCGATAAATTTTTCCTCGCCCTCCTTCATGGAGATCGAGTTGACGACCGGCTTGCCCTGCACGCATTTCAGGCCCGCTTCCATGATCTCGAACTTCGAGGAGTCGAGCATGATCGGCACCCGAGCGATATCCGGCTCGGCGGCGATCAGGTTGACGAATTCGACCATCGCCCGCTGCGAGTCGATCAGGCCTTCGTCCATGTTGATGTCGATGACCGAAGCGCCGTTTTCCACCTGGTCGCGGGCAATGGCCAGCGCCGCGGTAAAATCGCCTGCGGTAATCAGTTTACGGAATTTCGCCGAACCGGTGACATTGGTGCGCTCGCCGACATTGACGAAGGGGATGTCCTTGGTGAACTCGAAGGGTTCCAGGCCCGCCAGCGACATGAACGGCCGGTGCTCAGGCACTTCGCGCGGCTTGTGCGGCGCCACCGCTTCGGCAATCGCGCGGATATGCTCCGGCGTCGAACCGCAGCAGCCGCCGACGACGTTGACCAGGCCTTCCGCCGCAAACCCTTCGATCTGGCGAGCCATGTCTTCCGGCGATTCGTCGTAGCCGCCGAACGAATTCGGCAGGCCGGCATTCGGATATGCGGAGATGAACGTGTCGGCGACGCCCGACAGTTCCTGCAGGTGCGGCCGCATCGCATCGGCGCCGAGCGCGCAGTTCAGCCCGACGGTGAAGGGCTTGGAATGACGGATGGAGGACCAGAAGGCCGACGGCGTCTGACCAGACAACGTGCGGCCGGAAAGGTCGGTGATCGTGCCCGAAATCATCACCGGCAGGCGGATGCCCTTTGCCTCGAACCGCTCGGCGCAGGCGAAGATCGCCGCCTTGGCGTTCAGCGTATCGAAGATCGTCTCGATCAGGATGATGTCGGCGCCGCCGTCGATCAGCCCGTCGAGCTGTTCACCATAGGCGAGCCGGAGATCATCGAATGTCACCGCCCGGTAACCGGGATTATTGACGTCGGGCGAGATCGAGGCCGTGCGATTGGTCGGGCCGATGGCGCCGGCGACGAAACGGCGACGACCGTCTTCCTTCTGCGCCCGAAATGCCGCGCGCTTCGCCAGCCGCGCGCCGTCGCGGTTGAGGTCGTAGACCGCGTTTTCCATCTGGTAGTCGGCCTGGGCGATACGGGTCGACGAGAACGTGTTGGTCTCGATGATGTCGGCGCCTGCCTTGGCATAACGGTAATGGATATCCTCGACCGCCTGCGGCTGCGACAGGATCAGGAGGTCGTTATTGCCCTGCTGATGGCAGGCGCAACCGGCAAACCGCTCACCGCGAAAATGCCCCTCGTCGAAACCGAGCCCCTGGATTTCGGTGCCCATCGCGCCATCGATGATCAGGATGCGCTCGCGCGCAGCCGCCTTGAGTGCCGCCAGAATCTCTGCGCCATCGCGAGCGGCGGCTTCGGCACCAAAGAGTTCGTCGAACATAGCACAGCCCTTCATCGTTTCGATTTCGTTCAATAACCGCATAAAGATATGTTTATGTCAATATATAACCTTCCAGAAGTGTCATATGAGTATGCGCGCAATAATCGATTTGATAAGAGCGATGACAGGCAACTCGCGGGGCGCTATAGGCGTTCTGATCCCACTGCCCCGCCACAGCGATTCCGAGGTTTTCATGAGCGACACGCGTCAGACAGAAGCCAACTGGGCGAGCCTTCCCTATCATCGTCGGTGGCTCCTGGATCAGGCGGACGGACTCTTTGATTTCTTTCAGGTCCGGGCAATGAACCCGAAGGGCGGCTTCTTTGATCTCGACGACCAGGGCTCACCGATTGGCGGCGCCAATCCGACCCGGGGCATTCATGCATCGGCGCGCATGGTCCACTGTTTTTCGATCGGCCATCTGCTTGGCCGGCCGGGCTCCGGCGATATCGTCGACCACGGCATGCGCACCCTCTGGGAGCGCCATCGCGACACGGAATATGGCGGCTATTTCTGGCAGGTCAATGATGACGGCGCGGCTGACGCCGCCAAGCAGGGTTACGGCCATGCCTTCGTGCTGCTCGCCGCCGCCTCCGCCAAGGTCATCGGCCATCCGCTCGCCGACCGCATGCTGGCCGACATTACCGAGGTCCTCGAAACCAGGTTCTGGGAACCGCGTCATGGCGCGATCGCGGAGGAGTTCAATCGTGACTGGTCACCGATCGATGGCGGCAGCTATCGCGGCCAGAACTCCAACATGCACCTGACCGAAGCGTTGATGGCAGCCTATGAGGCGACCGGCGAGACGGCCTATCTCGACAAGGCGACAAGCATCGCCGACCTCGTCATCCGCCGCTCTGCCGGCGGCGTCGGTTTCCGCGTCGCCGAACATTTCGATCCCGAATGGACGGTCGACAAGGACTATTACCATCCCGACGAGATGTTCCGCCCCGCCGGCACCACGCCCGGCCATTGGCTGGAATGGTCGCGCCTCCTGCTGCAGCTCTGGACGCTCGGGGATAAAAAGCACGGCTGGATGCCGGACGCGGCAAAATCGCTGTTCGTCCAGTCCATGTCACTGGGCTGGGACAGCCAAAGGGGCGGCTTCTTCTACACACTCGACTGGAGCGACAAGCCCGCCAAGACCAACAAGCTCTGGTGGCCGATGTGCGAGGCGGCCGGTGCCGCGCATTTCCTCAACGAGCACCTGCCGGCCGACAATTTCTACGAGGACAGCTATAGGCGGATCTGGGGCACGATCGCCAACCGCTTCATCGATCACAAAAACGGCGGCTGGCACGAGGAACTGACCGAGGACCTCGTCCCGGCCCACACTCTTTTCCCCGGCAAGGGCGATATCTACCACGCCCTGCAGGCCTGCCTCATCCCGCTCTTTCCGGCAAACGGCAGCCTGACGAAGGTCATCGTCGAGGCCGACGGCCGTATCTGAGGCTTTCGCGCCAATACCCAGAGCTGACGGAACCATATACGCCTGCGTCGGTTTCCGGTGTTACATCACGGATAACATCGGGATATCGCGACCATGCTCAACGTTCTCGCGGAGGAGTTTTCGCACGAGGCGCCCGTTGCGATCGAGGTGCTTCTGGTGAGGCTGGTCGGCGCCGCGTTTCTCTGCGGCCTGATCGGCCTCGAACGCGAATTTCGCAATAATTCCGCAGGTCTGCGTACCAACATGCTGATCGGCCTCGCATCT
This sequence comes from Neorhizobium sp. BETTINA12A, assembly GCF_023006485.1. Lineage (NCBI taxonomy): Bacteria > Pseudomonadati > Pseudomonadota > Alphaproteobacteria > Hyphomicrobiales > Rhizobiaceae > Neorhizobium > Neorhizobium sp. BETTINA12A. The sequence continues at coordinate 12,901 of NZ_JALBGW010000095.1, read as the reverse complement.
GCCGTCTTCACGCTGGTCGGCCTGCAGATCATGCATGAGTTCGGCAACCAGCCCAATACCGTCCGGATCGACCCGATCCGCCTCATCGAGGCCGTCACCGCCGGAATTGCCTTCCTTGCCGCCGGCGTCGTTTTCCAGATGCGCGGCGATGTAAAGGGCCTGACGACCGGCGCCAGCATGTGGCTGTCGGGTGCGATCGGGCTCTGCATCGGCCTCGGCATGTGGATCGTCGCAGTGGCCGCGACCAGCGCCGGCATCGTCATCCTGTGGCTGCTGCGCAAAACCGAGGTCGCAGTGGGCATGAAAGACGACGAATAACGGCTTAGTCGCAAAAGACGAATGCGGCTCAGCCCCCCGACCGTGGCGTCACCATAGACCGTATGCGGGTCGTCAGCAGCTCGTAATCGTAAGGCTTGGTGATCAGCGCCGTCTGGCCGAGCTCTTCCGATCCCGGCACGTTGCGGTCGCCGGTGGCAAAGATCACCGGCAGATCGGCAAGCGTTTCACGCAATTTCAAGGCAAGCTGCAAACCACTCATTTCCGGCAGATGCACATCGGTGACGAGGATGTCGATCGTCTGGCTGCCGCCTGCGGCAAGCGCCTCGGCTGCCGATCCCGCCTCGACCACGGTCATGCCGGCATCCTGCAGGAAATCCGCCGTCGAGATGCGGATCAGCGCCTCGTCCTCGACCAGCAGAACCGCGATCGGCAGATCCGGCGCCGATGGCTGCTCGACGGCCGGCTGAACCGAAATTATCTCGGGAGGACTTTCGGGCAAGCGCGGCGACGGAGCCTGCCGGCTCTGGTCGATCACCTGGCGGATTTTTCGGGCGAGTGCCTCCCGCGTATAGGGTTTGCTCAGCAGGTTGACCCCCGGATCGAGCCGTCCGCCGTGGACGATCGAATTTTCGGTATAACCCGAGGTGAACAGCACGCCGAGATGCGGCAGCCGCTCCTTGGCCCGCTTGGCGAGATCGCTGCTCTTCAACCGCCCCGGCATCACCACATCCGTGAACAGGCAGTCGATCGGCACGCCGCTTTCGACGATCGCAAGCCCGCTGTCGGCGTCCTTGGCCCGCAGGACCCGATAACCGAGTTCGGCGAGCAGGCTGACGGTGATTTCTCGCACCGCTTCGTCGTCCTCGACGACCAGGATCGTCTCATCGCCGCCCAAGGCCGCACCACTGGCATTTTCGCCGACCAAATCCTCTTCCTCCATCGATCGCGGAAGATATATCCGCACGGTGGTGCCGTTGCCCGGCTCGCTGTAGATCCTGATATGGCCGCCCGACTGTTTGACGAAGCCATAGACCATCGACAGGCCAAGCCCTGTCCCCTTGCCTTCCGGCTTGGTGGTGAAGAAGGGATCGAAGACCTTGTCCAGAATGTCGGCCGTCATGCCCGTACCCGTATCGGTGACCGCCAGCATCACATATTTCCCGACCTCCATGTCGAACGCGTGCCGCGCATATTCGTCGTCGAGATAGACATTGCCGAGTTCGATCGTCAGCTTGCCCTGCCCGTTCATCGCATCGCGTGCATTGATGGCGAGATTGAGGAGGGCGTTCTCGACATTGCTCGGATCGACCAACGTATTCCACAACCCGCTGCCAACAATCGTGTCGATCTCGATCGCTTCGCCGAGACTGCGCCTCAGAAGATGATCCATCTCGCGGATCAGGCGGCTCAGATTGATCACCTTCGGCGAAAGCGGCTGGCGGCGGCCGAAGGCGAGAAGCTGCGAGGCAAGCCGGGCGCCGCGCGACGCCCCTGCAAGCGCGCTGTTCAACCGTCTTTCGGCAACTTCATTGCCCGCGAACTCCCGCCCGAGAAGCTGGAGATTGCCGGTGATCACCTGCAGGAGATTGTTGAAATCGTGGGCGATGCCGCCGGCGAGATTGCCGATCGCCTCCATCTTCTGGCTTTGGCGAAGCACTTCCTGCGTCCGCTCGAGCTCGATCGTTCTTTCCTCGACTCGGTGGCCGAGGGTTTCGGCGAGGCTGGAAAGCTCCGATTCGGTCTGTTTCTGCTCGTCGATATCGGTATTGGTGGCGACCCAGAGGGTGATCTCGCCCTCGGCATTCTTGATCGGTACCGCGCGACTGATGAACCAGCGATAGACGCCGTCGTGGCGGCGCAGGCGGATCTCCGTCTCAAGACGACCCCCGACGCGGATCGCTTCTCCCCAGGCCGCAGCGATCCGGGGCGAATCGTCCGGATGCAGCATGTCGGAGCGGCGCTCCCTGTCGAAATAGAAGGATTCCAGGCCGCTATAGGTAAAGATCTGGTCGTTGCACCACTGCATCCGGCCATCCGGCGTCGCCGTCCACACATGCGTCGGCAATGACTGGGCAAGCGTCCGGAACCGGTCCTCGTTTTCGCGGGCAGCCTCCTGTGCGCGGCGAAGTTCCGTGACGTCCTGACCCTGCACGAAAATGCCGCTGACCATGCCGTCGCGATCACGGATCGGCTGGAAGACGAAATCGAGAAACCGCTCTTCCGGCTGAGCGTTTTCAGAGTGCTGGAGAACGACGCGCGCGCCATAGGCGCTATAGGGAGTACCCGTTCGGTAAACCTCGTCGAGAAGCTCGTAAAAACCCTGTCCGTCGATATCCGGCAGAGCCTCGCGCACCGTCTTGCCGATCAGGTCCTCACGCCCGACGATCGCCCGGTAGGACCTGTTGACGATCGAGAAAACATGCTCCGGGCCGCGCAGCACCGCCATGAAGCCGGGCGCCTGCTCGAACAGCATGCGCAGATATTCCCGCTCCTCGCCAAGCGCGACATTCTGCCCCTGGACGGCATCGGCCCGGCGCATCAGATCCGTATGAAACTGCAGGCCGGCGTCGCCCGCAGACCGGCTGCGCAGCAGGTGAAGTTCGGTCACATCCACGGTGTGCTGCAGGATAAAGATCAGCTGCCCCGCCTCGTCCTTGATCGGCGTATGGGTGGCGCTCCAATAACGATCCTCAAGCTCCCCGTCGGGGCCCGGGATCGGATAGGGAATGAGCGGAAGGTGATCCACCTCACCAGTGGAAAGGACCTTGGCCAAGGATTGGCGCAGCAGCCGGCCCGGGACGGACGCCGGCTCGCTCGGAAACGCATCGAACATGTTGCGGCCGAGAAGCTCTTGACGGCTACGCCCCGTCACCGCCAGATAGGCATCGTTCATCCCGACAAGCCGCAACTCCCGGTCGAGGATGACATAGGGGTTGGGTGCGAGATTGAACAACTGATTCAGATCGATTTCGGAAAGCTCCGTCAGTCTGAACATGCGCCGTCCCTGATGCCAAATGCATCATCAGGTTATAGAGTTTCCGCGATTGTTGACAATTGAAATCAGGCCCGCCCAGGAAATCACCCACGGGATTGTCGCGATCGCCAAAGGATACTGATGTCCCGGTTTGACGTCCGGTTTGGGCACCGGCCCTGGCGCGCATCATGCCGGATTACTTGATCCGGATACGCTGCTTTTCGATCGGTTGGACGAAGAGCCGGGCAACCTCGTCGGCCGGCATCGGCTTGCCGTAACGATAGCCCTGCCCCGCCTCGCAGCCCATCAGGCGAAGCGCCGCCTCCTGCTCCTCGGTCTCGATACCCTCGGCAATCGTCTTCAGCCCCAGTTCCTTGCTGAGCATGATTAGCGCCCGGGTGATGGCGGCGTCGCGCGGCTTGGTCAGGAGGTCCCGGACGAAGCCCATGTCGATCTTGAGCGTCGTCAGCGGATAGCGCTGCAGCGAACCGAGCGAAGCATAGCCCGTGCCGAAATCGTCGAAAGCAATGCCGACGCCGAGTTCGCTCAGCGCCTGAATTGACTCGAGCGACTGATCGTCGTCGTTGAGCGTGACCGTTTCGGTGATCTCGATCTCCAGGAGCCGCGGATCGAGAGCGTAGCGCGCGATCAGGTCGACGACGCTGCGCGCCAGATCGCCGGCCCGAACCTGCGCGGGGAACAGATTGACGCCCATCTTGATCGGCCGATAACCGGCTGCATTCCAGGCGGCCATCTGGCGACCCGCCTCGTCAAGCACCCACAAGCCGACGTCGAGCGCGATTGAACTCTGCTCCAGAGCCGGAAGGAAGGCGGCGGGCGGCAGGAGACCGCGTTCGGGATGCTGCCAGCGTATCAATGCTTCGACGCCGAACACCTCGCCGGTTTCGATGGTCACCTGCGGTTGATAATGCAGCACGAGCTCGTGCCTGTTCAAAGCCCGCAGCAATTCGTCCCGGAGCGTTCGCCTTGCCAGGGTCTCGTTGCGCATCGACTGTTCGAACATGCGCACGACGCGGCCGCCGGCCTGTTTGGCCCGATAGAGCGCGAAATCGGCGCTGGCGATCAGTTCCTCCGCATCCGAACCATGATTGGGAGCGAGCGAAAAACCGACGCTCGCCCCGACACGGAACGTGTGCCCGGCAACCTCGAACGGTATCTTGAAAGCCTCGATGACCGCATTTGCGGTCTTCTGGGCGATAAGGGGATCGCCTGTTCCGGGAATGAGAATGGCAAACTCGTCGCCGCCGAACCGGGATACGGTGACGTTACGGTCAAGAACCGCCGGCAATCTTACACCGATCGCCTGCAGCAGGGAGTCGCCGACGCCGTGCCCCAGCCGATCGTTGACGTCCTTGAAGCCGTCAAGATCGAAGAGCAGCACGGCAAGCGGCCGCTTGCGCGCCAGTTCCTCGCGCAGAAGGTCCTCGAAACGAGGCCGATTGCATAGGCCGGTGAGCGTATCCTGGCTTGCCAGCCTCAGGAGCCGGACGTCGCGGTCGCGGCGTTCGGATATGTCTTTGATGATGGCGCCCACGCCGACGCCGCGCTGATCGTGCCAGATCGAAAGGGCCATCTCGATCGGAAACTCCGTACCATCCTTGCGTCGGGCCGACACCTCGACGGTCTTGCCCTTGAGCTTGGAATTGCCGCCTGCGGCCACGCGCGCGAGACCGGCATTGTGGGCCGCGCGGAATCGCTCCGGCACGATGATATCGAGCGAGCCGCCGATCATCTCCTCCCGTCCGAAACCGAACATGTCGAGCGCCGCCTGGTTGACGAATTCAATCCGGCCGGTGGGATCGACGGTAACCAGCGAAAGATCGGTCGCATTCGCAAAGTTGGCAGCCGTCGCCTGCGGTATGCCCTCGCGACGCAATTCCATGTGCTCCATGACCATGGCCGCAAGGCCCGCGAGCGTCCGCCTTTCCCGCTCGGAAAAGCTTTCGCGCACCTGCGTGTCGGCGATGCACAGCGCTCCGATCCGAAAACCGTCCGGCGAGACCAGCGGCGCTCCGGCGTAAAACCGGATGAAGGGTTCGCCGGTGACGATCGGCAGGCTGGAGAACCGTGCGTCGTGCCGCGCGTCGGACACCACGAGAACATCATCCGTGCGGATCGTGTGATCGCAAAAGGATTCGGATCGGTGGGTCTCCTCGATATCGAGACCGGAACAGGCTTTGAACCATTGCCGATCCTCTTCGATCAGCGTCACGAAAGCCATGCGCGTGGAAAAAAGCTCCGAGGCAAAACGGCAGATGCGATCAAAACGGTTTTCGGGCCCGGAACCCGCAATACGGTAACTTGCCAGAGCGTCGAGCCGTCTGCGCTCTGCAATATCGATGCTGTCGACGTGGGACATCTCTGCTCCGGAGGCGGGCGGTAGTACCGCACCATAGAAATCCATCCATTAGAGAAAGCATAACGAGGTGCCCCCAAGAAATGAATGGTGTTTGGCCGGGGCCTCACCCGTTTAACGGGATGGAAGAGAGCTTTTTCGACTTAAAATGAAAAACCTTCCGGATTTGCACCCGGAAGGTCGTTTCGATTAGGCACAGTGCCCGGAAATGGAACAACTTATAGGGGAAGGTAGTAACGGCCCCGCTCGTCGCGCTCCAGTCCCCTGGAGCGGAAGGTGTCGAGTTCGCGGACGACTTCGCGACCGTCGCGACTGCCGACCGCCGCCATCAGCTCCTCGAAATGCTTTGCGCCGTCCTTCAGAGCCGCTTCGAGCGAGGGGAAACGCTTGCCGGGATAGGACGGGGCCTGCGGCGTGACGAGTTCCCAGTTCTGGGCATGCTGCATCGGCCAGGTGAGATCGTAGCCGGCCTTGGCACCGGAACGGGAGCCGTGAAGCGACGGATCGAGCGGCGACAGCCGAACACCGGTTGCGATCACCAGATCCCGGTCGGCCTGGAAACGGGTGCCGAACGCCCATTCCATCTGGCTGTCGTCGAAAATGTCGATATCCGGATCGACGACGAAGACGTTCTTGACGCCGACGGCGCCGAGAACGGCGTAGAGCGCCGAACGGGCCTCGCCCGGATAGGTCTGGCGGATCGAGAAGCGCATGCTCATCGATCCACCGGCGGCGACCGGCGCGTAGACGGCAACCGGCTGGCGCACCACCTCGCCGAGCGTCTTCCAGACGTTCATCTCCATGCGCAGCGCCTCGAGGTTGGACGTATCGGTGAAGTCCATGCGATTGCCGGAGATGGTCGCCGTCTGGAACAGCGCATCCTTGCGATGGGTGATCGCGGTCACATGGAAGACCGGGTTGGTCTTCACGACGCCGTAGTAGCCAAGATATTCGCCATACGGGCCTTCCTTCTCCACATAGCCGCGCTCATCGAAATAACCTTCGATGACCATTTCCGCATCGGCCGGGACCATGATGTCGCTGGTCACGCATTTGACGACCGGCAGCGGCGCGCCGCGGAGCGACGAGATCAGCTCCAGCTCGTCGACCGGTTCCTTCATGGTGGCGGACACCATGTCGATCGGGTGGCAGCCGACCACATAGGCAACATTCAGCCGCTCGCCGCGCCCGGACGCGGCCATGTACATGACGCGCAGGTCGCTCGGCGCGATCAGGTCGACGCCGGCTTCCTGCGGGCCGCGCAGCATCAGCCGGCGCATGCCGCAATTGTAGCGGCCGTCCTTCGGGTCGATCGTGTAGTCGATCGTCGCGGAAATGTAGGGCGCGCCGTCGAGCGCGTGCTGCACGTGGACCGGCAGCTTGAGGAGATCGGCATCAGCGCCTGTCAACACGCCCTGCTGCACGGGCGCTTCGCCACCGGAAAGCTTCACCAGTTCCGGCTTCAGCGACAGGCGGCGGCGCATCTCGAGCGCCACCTCGCCGGCCGGCACGCCGAAAGCCTTGGCGAGACGGGAACGGCTTCCGACCACGTTGCCGACCAATTGCTGGCCTTCCGGGCCGGTATTCTTGAACCAGACGGCCTTCGGGTTGTTCTGCAGGATCGCCGCGACATCGGCCAGATCGACCTTCTCCTCACGGATATCGAGCTCGTCCGCGCTCAGGCTCTCGACGAAATTCTTCAACCGGAAACGGTCGAGATCAAGTGCGGCGGCGGATTGAGTTGTCGTATTGACGGTCATTTTGTCCTCTCCCGAAAACGCGTTTCTGCGTGGGATGTTTTCTAGCCAGAACAGTTGATTAAATCAAATATAATTATACAATGTTGTATCAGGTCGCATCGGGGAGGTGTGATCGGCCAGCGTCGACTGCAAGACCGGGTCATCCATGGGAGGGAATTCATGCAGACTATCACACGTCGTTTCGTGCTTGCCGCATCGGTCGCCGTTGCCGGCAGCGCCTTCGGGCTTTCGCCGGCCGCGGCCCAGGCGAATTACCCAAATCAGACCATCAGCATGATCTGTGCGTTCCCGGCAGGCAGCGGCGCCGACGTCATCGTCCGCTTTTTCGCCGAAAAGATCGCCAAGGTTTCGGGCGCCACCATCATCGTCGAAAACAAGCCCGGCGCCGGCGGCAATATAGCCGGCCAGTACGTCACGCGCTCCAAGCCGGACGGCTATACGATCTTCTTCCATACCGGCAGCGCCGTTGCCGGCAACATGCACATGTTCAAGACGCCGCCCTTCGACGTGGTGAAGGACCTGCAGGTCGCAGCCACCGTCAACAAGCAGCCGCACATGATCGCCGTTCCGGTATCGAGCCCGATCAAGACCATGAAGGAACTGACCGAATACCTGAAGAAGGAAGGCTCCAACGCGAGCTACGCCATCAACAACACGTCGGGCAAGGTTCTCGCCGCCATCTACAAGCAGGAAGCCGGCCTCGACACGGTTGAAGTCGCCTACAAGAGCAGCGCCGATTCGATGAACGACATTTTGAGCGGTGCGATGGCCTTCGCCGCCCAGGATCCGGTCTTCTCCCTGTCGCAGCTTCGCGAAGGCCGCTACCGCCTGCTGGCGGTCAGTTCCGCCAAGCGCATTCCGGGCGCTCCCGACGTTCCGACCATGACGGAATCCGGCTACCCGATGGACCAGGTCGGCTGGTTCGCGATGATGGTCCCCTCGGCGACACCGAAGGATATCGTCGACAAGATCAATGGCTGGACCAGGCAGGTTCTCGCCCAGGAAGACGTCAAGAAATTCGTGACCGACCAGGGCGGCGACGTGTTCGTCTCGACACCGGAAGAAGGCCAGGAATACCTGAAGAAGGAAGTAGCGGCCTGGGCCGACTACGTCAAAATCGCCAATATCCCGCAACAGTGAGGAATCGGACCTCCGGCTCTGCCCCCACGGCACCGCTTCCGACCTGCGCGGGCACCCGCCCGCGATTTCACACCGGACATAAGAAACCACGCAAAACTATATGTTTTTTAGGTCACGACGGTTTCCGCCGTTGGACGCCGCATCCGCGCTCATGCTAGAACCAGTTTAAGGACAGGCTGTCAGGTTTCATATGCACAAGGGAATGGGGTTCCTCCTGCAGACGATCGGCTTCGGATAAGCATCATGGCTTCCAAGACGTTCGCCGAAAAGAAGGATGACTATATTCAGTCTTTCTTGAGCCGTCGGTTTTCAGCCGCGGAAGTCTATTTTATTGCGACCATCTGCGTGCTGGTTGCGTTTGCGCTGCGCTTCTCGCTGCACGGCGTTCTTGACGACAAGGCGCCCTTCACATTCTTCATTCCGCCGATCCTCGTTGCCGCCCTTATCGGCGGCATGCGGGCCTCGCTTTTCACCGTGCTGCTTTCTGTTCTGGCAGCCTACGTGATCAAGGAGCTGACGCCGCGGGGGGCCAATTTCACGGAAATGGCGATGATCGGCATCGTCGGCGTGGTGATCGCGCTGCTCGGCGAAATACTTCACTCTGCCCGCAAGGCGATCGGAAAAGCCCAGGCGAAGGCCGACTCCCGCGAAGCGCATCTTCGCTCCGTGCTCGACACGGTTCTCGATGCCAGCATCGTCAGCACAAGGGACGGCACGATCGTCTCCTTCAATGCCGCAGCAATCCGCCAGTTCGGCTATAGCGAGGATGAGGTGGTCGGCCAGAACCTGCGCATGCTGATGCCGGAACCCTACCACCGCGAACACGACGGCTACATGGAAAGGTATCTGAGGACTGGTGAAAGGCGGATCATCGGCATGGACCGCGTGGTCGTCGGACGACGCAAGGACGGCTCGACCTTCCCGATGAAGCTTGCAGTCGGAGAGACCCATACGGGCGGAGAAACCTTCTTCACCGGCTTCGTGCGGGACCTGACCGAACGCGAGGAATCGGCTGCACGCCTGCAGGAGATCCAGGGGGAACTCGCGCGCCTCGCCCGCCTCAACGAAATGGGCGAAATGGCATCCACCCTCGCCCACGAACTGAACCAGCCGCTCTCGGCGATTGCCAATTATGTGCACGGCTGCGCGCGCCTTCTGCGCGACATGGACGAAGCCGTCGCGGTGCGCATGCGCGAAGCTTTGGAAGAGACGGCGCATCAGTCGCTCCGGGCCGGCCAGATCATAAAGCATCTCAGGGAATTCGTGACCAAGGGCGAGACGGAAAAGGCGCCGGAGAACATCCGCCGTCTGGTCGAGGAAGCCGGCGCTCTGGCGTTGGTCGGCTCGCGCGAAAAAGGCGTCCGCGCGATCTTCGAATTCGCGCAAGGGCCGGAAATGGTCACCGTCGACCGCATCCAGGTTCAGCAGGTGCTCACCAACCTGATGCGCAACGCCATCGAGGCGATGCGCGACAGCCAGCGGCGGGAACTGGTCATCCGCACGCTCCAGGAAAACGAAGACATGATCCAGGTGATCGTCCAGGATACCGGCCCCGGCATTCCCGAAGAGATCGCCGGGCAGCTTTTCAAACCCTTCATCACCACCAAGGCCGGCGGCATGGGGATAGGGCTTTCGATTTCCAAGCGCATCGTCGAAGCGCATGGCGGCGAGATGACGGTGACGCGCAACGCGGCCGGAGGAGCGACGTTCCGTTTCACACTCCCGATCGACAAGGAGGAACGCGAAAATGCAGACGGGTGACTACACGATCCATATCGTCGACGACGAAGAGCCGGTCAGAAAGTCCCTCGCCTTCATGCTGACCATGAATGGCTTTGCCGTGCGCATGCATGAAACCGCCTCGTCTTTCCTGCAGTTCGCGCCGAGCGTCAGGAACGGTGTTTTGGTCACCGACCTCAGGATGCCGGATATGACCGGCGTCGAGCTGATCCGCAAGCTGACCTCCAGCCGCGCCGGCATTCCGTCGATCGTCATCACCGGCCATGGCGACGTGCCGATGGCAGTGGAGGCGATGAAGGCGGGCGCCATCGACTTCATCGAAAAACCTTTTGGGGACACGGTCATCATCGAAGCGATCCAGCGGGCCGCCGAGCTGCTGTCGGACAAAACGCTCGATACCGACGACCTGGCCGAGGTTCAGACACGGCTTGAAAGCCTGAGCGATCGGGAGAGGCAGGTGTTGGCCGCCGTGGTTGCCGGTCTGCCGAACAAGTCGATCGCCTACGATCTCGACATAAGCCCCCGCACCGTCGAGGTGCATCGCGCCAACGTCATGAGCAAGATGAAGGCGAAAAGCTTGCCACAGCTCGTTCGCATGGCAATGGCTGCCGGTTTCGGTCCCAATTGATGGCCCCTAAAATTTATTGAAACTTTCTTGATCTATCGCAAAGCGCAGGTCCCCCCGCAGGCACTAGATGTCTCCCTTCAGCAGCTCTCCGGCTGCCCCACCCGCGCGGGAAATTCGGTGTTATCACAAGCGAGAACCATAATTGTCATCGCGCCCGATCTCGGTCTCAGGCAGTCGTTGACATTCGCACTGGAGGTGGAGGGCTATCACGTCGAGGCTCACGAATCCTGGCGCAAAGGCACCATCACCGCCGGCCAGACGCTTTGCATGATCATCGACGATCAGGTGCTGCGTGCTTCGAGCGACGCGCTGCAGCGTCTGCTCCAGTCGGGCGAGGCCGTGATCCTGCTTACCGACGGCATGTCTCCGTCCATCGAAGACGAGCTCGGCCCGATCCAGAGCCTCACCAAACCGTTCAACGGGGCCGATCTCCTGGGTCTCGTCAAGGACCTTGCGCTGACAGCCTGAGCCGCGTTGGCTGCCGTTTTCCCGCCTGCCCTACGTAAATCCCCCTAGTGATACAACCCAATTTTCCCCCTGCACGTCTTCTGGCATCTTGAGACTACAGCAAGGGGAGACGTGAAGATGCACACCGCAGCCGCTCATGCCACGAAATTGGAGCTCACCAAGAGCCAGATCGTGATCGCACCCCAGACCGCGGGTCTCTTCCGGGCCAATTCTGTGACGACCTTCAATGCCGGCGCGGAAATCTATGCCCCCGGCGACAAGGCAGGAACATTCTATCACGTCGAATTCGGCGCCGTGCGGATCCACCGCCTGTTGTCGGACGGAAGGAGGCAGGTCATTGCCTTCCATCTGGCCGGAGAAACTTTCGGGTTCGAGGCTGACCGGACCCATAGTTTCTTCGCCGAAGCCATCGCTCCGACCGGGCTGCGCGCCATCAGCCGCGCCGCCAACGACCAGGCCTTGCCGGAACTGCTTTCTCTGGCGCTGCGCGGCATGCTGCGCGCCCAGGAACATATCATGATGATCGGCCGCCAGACGGCGGTGGAACGGATCGCCGGTTTTCTCGTCGACATGGCGGAACGCCAGGGCGGGCTCGAACATTTCGACATACCCATGACCCGGCTTGATATAGCCGACTATTTAGGCCTGACGATCGAAACGGTGTCGCGCGTTTTCGCAAAACTCCGTGCGGCCGGCCTTATCAAACTGCGGAGCATTCGTTGCATCGAAATCAAGAAGCACGAAGCACTCCGCAGCCTCTGCGCATGACAGTGAATGAAAGTGCATAGCAGTGCATGAGCGGACGGTGGCGGCCGTCCGCTGACCATGGAAGTGCATATCTCCTCAATTTCGTAACATCCTCCCTCACTGCTAAGCGGCAGGTCATCGTCCCCCGGCGACCTGCCGCAAAGTCGTGCCTGCCGACCGGTAGACACCTGAGCATCAGTCCCGCGCCACTTCCAATTCATCGAGCAAAGCGCGCATATGCCGGACGATCTCGCTGCTCGTCTCATGGGAAACAGGCGCCTGGAAACCGAAGGCAATCGCACGTTCGTCCTTGCTTTCGACAGGCCGCCGGCAGGAGCTGTGGACCTCGTGCACGCCGGTTTCGCGCACCACCCGTTCGACGGTCGTCAGATTGATGCCGCCGCCGGGCATGATCGACACCCTGTCTGCCGCCCGCTCGACAAGCATCTTCAACATCTCGACGCCGTCAGGGCCGCTGACTTTGAGGCCGGAGGTCAGGACACGCTCGACGCAGAGATCGATCGCCTGTTCGAGTGCTTCAAACGGATCGGGCACCAGATCGAAGGCGCGGTGAAGCGTTACGCCCAACCCTTGCGCATGCGTCATCAGCCGCTTGAGCACGGCCATGTCGAGCGTCATGTCCGGGCGGCTTGCGCCGATCACGACACCCGCAAGCCCCGCCGCCCGCACCCCATCGATATCGGCCATCATCGCCGCCTCGTTGTCGGCGTCGTAGACGAAACTGCCGGCGCGGGGCCGGATGATCGCGTAGACCGGGATCGGCGCCT
>NZ_JALBGW010000094.1:0-18634 GCF_023006485.1 Neorhizobium sp. BETTINA12A | reverse complement strand
CTCGGAGGTGCGGCGGGCGCAGCAGCGCCCTGCTGCGTTCCCCAACCTCCAGAACTGAAGAGCGACCCGGCGTCGGCGTCAAAGGTAGAGCTGACCAGGACGAGCGCCGCCAGGAGCGGTCCCCGCCACATTGTCCGATGCCGCGTCATTTGCATTTCTCGTCCCCTGATCGGCGGCCTGGCGCTCCCCATTCTGCTGCTGGCCACGGCCGGCAGCCTGGCCTTGGCGCCCGCCTTCGGCCATGGCCTGCTGACCCGTCTGGCCTGGTTGCCCCTGCTGGCTGCTGGTACCGTCGGAATCTGCCGTCGGCGCGATGCTGATGGTCACCTGATCGACGGCAAAGCCCTGCGCACGCAGCGCATCGAGAATACCGCCGCTGTCCTCGCTGAGCTGCCTGTAGGCCGCCCGCGTCTCGACGGTGAGATGAACATTCAGCTCCTCGCCGTGAAGCCGCAGCATGGCCGTCACCGCGCCGAGATCGTGCGGGTTCATCTGCAGCTTCAGCGTGTTGACGACAGTGCCGGTGCTGCTTTGCGCAGCGGCATTCGAAAGAGCCGAACTGGGGCTCATGGCGCCGGCCCATTCCGGGTCACCCGACAACATCGCCGTGAGATTCGCGCCGTTCGAATTCTGTGCGAGCCCGAGGAACCGGCGCGCGTCGAGCACTGTAACGTTTTCCGCGACCCCGTTCGACGGCACTCTGGGCTCCATGGCGCCGCGTTCGCCTCGACCACCGACAGTCATATCGACATGCTGGTCGCCACGTGCATTGCTGAAACGGAAGACACGGGTGCCGGGAGCGCTCGTGTCGGTATCCACCGGCGTCGAAAGCGGATCACCGTCCGCCTCACTCCGCACGCCGGCGTGCTTGGCATCCTTGACGGCAAGAGCATCGCCTTCGTGCCCGCTACCGTCCTGACCTTTTGCCCGCTTGTTCGGCTGCTGCCCGGACGCATTCTTCGATATCATCGCGCTGATCTCGCCGACGCTCGTTTCGCCGCTCGTCAAAAGCGAGAGCATGTCGGTGATCTTGGCATCGTCTGCGACCAGCATGGAGAGGTCGAGATCTTCACTGCCGTCCGTCTCCGTCGCCGCAGCCTTTTCGGATCTGGCGGCGCGCTTGCCCTGAACCTCGTCCGACTTCCGCGCGACGGCTTTCGCGGCCTCCAGGGCCTCGCGAAGCTTTTTCTCGGCAGGGGTCACCTGCTTTTCCTTGGGCCCGTTCGCAGCGGCCTGCTTCAGAGCGCCTGCGGTTTCTTCCGTCTCCTCGATCGGGCGACGGAGTGATTCCGGTTTGATGTCGATGATCGGCTTTGGCTTGCCATGCTTCACGTCGCCGGCCATGCGCTCTTCCGCAGAAGACGCGCGAGCGCCCTCCTCCGGTACGTCCTTATTGTTCGGAGATGCATCGCGGTCAAAACCGGAAAGAGCGTCGGAGAACCCAGAGGAACCATCGGCGCCTTTGCGACCGGCAACACCCTGCTTCGTGGACGAAGCCGCATCGGCCGCGCCAGTCTTACCACCACCAAGAATGTCTGTAATCATTTGGAAGCGTTCTCCTCCTTCAGCATTGCGTCGATAGCACTCAATTTCGAACGACCGCTATCGACGAATGTCTGGAAGGCCGGATCGAATTTGGCAGCGGTGCCGGCCATCGGACGTTCCGTGGCGGAGGCAGGCCCAGCGATCTCATTCCTGGGCAACGCGACTGGAGATTTCGCGTCTTCTGTATTAGTCAGTTTGATAGCTTTATCTTGTGCGAGGCTGTCGGCGACGGGCCGGCTAACGACCTGCTCTGCCACTGTTTTTGCCGCCTGCCTCAATGCGCGGTCACGCGGCGAAAGAGTTTCCTCGGGAACGTCGGCTATCGCCTGGATGGCCTGCCCGATGTCCTTGGTAGGGATATTGGCAAATCCGCCGTAAAGCTTCGCGAGCGCCTCGGGCGTCGGACTTTTGGCGAGTGTTTCGGCCTTTGCGGAGGCGAGGCGCGCAAGATCGTTCTTGCCGGCGATTGCCGCCGAGCGAGCGATGCGCAGGAAAATCTCACGACGCCGGTCGGCGTCCATGAATTCCACCGCTCCGTCGATATCGTCCTGCGTGATCTCACCGAAGTGGCCGACGACCAACTGCACGAAGAAATCGGCGAATTGGCTGGCATAGGGCGAATGGATGAAACGCCGCGCGTATTTGCGTGAATAGGAGAGCGCCTGTGCCACCATGTTGGCATCGACGGTGATCGCGACCGATCGGCGCAAAGCGGCTTCCTCGATGATCGTGCCCGGCGCGGTCAAGCGCGCCCAGTCATAAAAGACCAAAGCGCCCTTCGGATCCTTGGCGACCATCACGTTTCCGCTGACGAGCGAAAGGTAGGGGCCGATCTTCTCGTCGCGATATTCCTTGGCCATTTCGCTCAGACTTTTTTCGATCAGCGTCCCGCGGCCGCCGAGATACTTTCTCAGCCCGTCGGCAACGCGATTGTCGAAATTGCCCGCAACGTCGCGCGAGGCGAGATATTCGAGCGTCGCGGGATTGCCGCCGCTCATGGCATAGACCAACGCAGCGTCGACATTGCGCGGATCCTCGAAGACCGACGGGTCGGCAGTCCGCAGGCGCTGATCGATCGTTTCCAGCATGAAGCGTTGCATTTCGGCGGCCGAGTGGTCGCCGAGCACAACGGAATCCTGCACGAACTGCAGGGACCTGAGCATCGCATAGGGCGCAAGGTCCGCACGATCCTGAGCCAATGCCGCAGGCGCGAGCGCGATCCCGAGCACGAGGCCAGCCGCAACTAAGGACTTTATGCCCACAGCCATCACTATCCCTCGTCCGACCCGATCAGGATTTCGATACGCCGATTGCCCGCGGCGAGCGGATCCGCCGGGACCTGCAGGCGCCTGTCGGCGAAGCCGGAAACCTGCTTGATACGATCCTCCGCCAGGCCGCCATGCACCAGCATGTAGTAGGCGCTGTGAGCGCGGGACATGGAAAGACGCCAGTTGTCGTTCTCGGTGCCCTTGAACTGACGGCCGTCGGTGTGTCCGCGCAGGACGATACTGCCCTTGCGGTCCTTGAGGATCTGGCCGATCTTCTCCATTGCCAGCACCATTTCGCGACGCGGTACGGCCGAACCGATATTAAACATCGGATCGTCGGTCTGGTCCGAAATCGAGACGAGCAGACCGCCTTCCGCAGGCGTTACGACGAGACCTTCCGCCAGCTTGCCGGCAATGCCGGAAATCTGCTGCTGGATTTCCTTCTTCAGCTCGTCGGCAGCCTTCAGCTCGGCCACTTGTTCCGCCTTCGCGCCATCCTCCGGCTTCTGGCCCTTGAGATTGGCCGGTTTCACGGCCTCGGCGCCCGACGGCGTCTGAGGCTTGTCCAGCTGGGTCGGATCCGGGCGCGGAGTCGGGATGGCGACAGCCATCTGGGTCTGTTGCAGCTGTGTCTTGGCTTCCGTGGACTGCGGGGCCTGCTGATATTGCGGCGCCTGCCCCATCTGGGCCAACGGATCGTCGCTCGCCGTGGTCTTGACGGCTTTTTCAGGTCCGTCGGCGCGGGTCACCTGCATCTGTTTGGTCCAAAAGTCCGGATCGAACGGATCGCGATAGGCCTGACCGCCGTCGGCACCGGTCGCGGGGCCCGAGTCACTGGCGCCGCCCTCGCCCTTGGCGCTGACATTGGCCTGCTGGCCAACCTGCTGGGCAATTTCGGCAAGAACGGAATAGGGATTTTCGAAGAAATCCGCTTCGGAATAATTGGGTTCGTCGCCGGACGTCGAGGTCATGTCCTCGCCGGTCGCTGCCGCGGAGCCCTGAACGTCACCCTCCGCCTTGACCTTCGACTTCTCGCCCTTCTCCTGACCCTCGGCCGCATCGACCGGCTTTTCCAATCCCTTGGAGGCCGGAGTCTCGTCGGAAAGCTTGATCGGGTTGAAATAGCTCGCCATCGAGGCCTTCGTCTCCTCGTTGGCGGCGTTGACCAGCCACATGACGAGGAAAAACGCCATCATCGCAGTCATGAAGTCGGCATAGGCGATCTTCCAGGCGCCACCATGGACGCCTTCGTCGTGTGCGCCGCCATGTCGCTTGACGATGACGACCTCGTTCTTGCCGTGGTGATGGTTTTCGCCTTCGCTCATCCCAATACCTTCTTCAGACCCGCCAACCACGCAGACATGCGGGTCACAAGGGCGGTTTCGCCGATGTCGACCGCAATATCGAGGTCAGGCGCTTCGATATGGCGCAGGAGTTGGGTGGGCGCTCCAAGCGCAGTTTTCAGTTTTTCGAACAGATGCACCGGACCGCGAACCGTCAATGTGCCGACGTCGCCCTCGAGCATGGCGCTGCGGATGATGTCGGCCATGTCGGAGATCGCCTTGGCGACCAGCGCTTCGTCGAGGAGGGGCGACAGGATCCGTGCCGTCTGGTCGCTGACGGCCTGCGCCGTCAGCCCGGCAATGTCCTGAAGGCCCATCGAGATCGTCGTAGCCACTTCGGTCTCATATTTTTCGTGCAGCGCTGCGATTTCCTGCGCATGTGCGGCCAAAAGCGCTTGCCGCTCTTCGTCAAAACGCTGCTGAAGTTCCTCCGACGCTGCCTCGTGACCCTTCGCATAAGCCTCGGTGCGCTCGGCTTCAATATCGATTGGTTCTTCGACCATGGCGGGAAATGCCAGATCGTCTTCGAGACCATCGCCGAAACCCTCGGCCGACAGGGATAAAGGCAGGGTCTGCGGCTCGCTGAAATCCTTCAGATAGCGGGCGATCGAAGCACTCATCGTGAGCCCCCCCGCCCTGCCGTCGCCTTTCGTGCGGGGCTCGTCATGAGCCTCCCGAAAGCGCAAATCGTCACCGCTGCAATCATCGTATCATCCCGACAAGGTTGCCATTCATCTGTCCTCGGCGACACAAGACACTTCGCCGGACTTTAACGGAACGGTAGGAAGTTAAACTTGCGCGAGGATGAAGATGCCGTATCGCCTCGAACCTCGCGGACAGGTCCGGCCGAGTATTATCGGGCGACGGAGTGACCGGCGCCGCTCAATCTTACCCCTGCCGGAACAACTGCAGGATGTTTTCGGCGTTGCTGTTGGCGATCTGAAGCGACTGAATGCCGAGTTGCTGCTGGGTCTGGAGCGCCTTCAGACGGGTCGACTCTTCGTTCATGTCCGCATCGACCAACCGGCCGACACCCTTGTCGATCACGTCCGTCAGCGAGGCCACAAAGCTCTCCTGCAAATCGATGCGCTTCTGGATCGAACCAAGGCTCGAAGCAGCACTGGTCATGGCCAAAAGCTGTTTGTCGAGGAACCGCTCCATCATATCGAGCACGGCATCCGTGTTCGGCGCCGAGCCAGGGACCATCGTGTTCATCTTCACCACGAGATCATTCAGCTTGTTGATGTCGAGATTGGTGACGGACATCCCAAGTTTTCGATTGTTGAGATTGTTCGCGGCAGTGACGACGAAGTAATATTTTGTCGTGCCGTCATCATGTGCCGGCGTGGTTACCGCGGGCGCCGTCGCCGGATCGGTCGTCGTGACTTGTGCCCATTTGCCTTCGGCGACCTTCAGATAGAAATTACCGCCGACGGCATAGATGCTCGTATCGATTGTATTCGTGTCGGCACCGAGTGCCGTCAGCTGGCTTTCCGTCAGGAACGAGACGGCGTAGGATGCGTTGGTCGCGCCCATCGTGCCGTTGCTCGTGGCAATATCGACGGGCGTCTCGCTCTCGGCAACGAACTTGACGGACGAATCCAAGATCCCGAGATTGCCGCCATTGAGGTCGAAAAGGACGGTTTTGGAATCGAGCGTATAATCGACGGTCTTGACCGCGACATCGCCGGAAGCGGTGCGGGTGAACGACGCGACGACCTGTTTGATGACCGGCCGTTCCTGGGCGTTCGTACCGCCGTCGCTGATATAATCCTGAAGCCAGTTCTCGCCGGAGAAGGTCGCTGAGTCCGAGATGCTCTTCAGCTGTTCCTGGAGCTGGGCGATTTCTTCCTGGATCTTGCCGCGATTGGCGCCGACGCCATAGGCAGCAACGATCTTGGACTTGATTTCGACGACGGTGTCGATCGCACTTTCCATCGCCGTGTAGGCCGTATCGACCTTGGCGGCCCCGAGACCAAGCGCGTCCTGGATCGTCGAAAGCGCGTGATTGTCCGACCGCATCGTCGTTGCGATCGACCAATAGGCGGCATTGTCGGCTGCCGTCTGGACACGCATGCCCGAGGAAACCCGCGCCTGGGTCACTTCCATACTGCGGTCGATCGAGCGCAGCGTCTGCAGGGCAGCCATAGCGGCGGGATTGGTCAGGATACTGGTCATAGGCCGTGCCTCGGTCAAATATTCTGGAAATCCGGGGTATTTTCACCGGAAACGACGAGAGGCATCATGCGTACCGCCACTCAGCATCACAGAATGCGGGCGGTCTGTCGTTCTTAACAAATCGTTAAGTCGACAGTTAGCAAAGGCAATTGTGGATTGGCAAGATGTTAATGAAGTCTTAACGGCGGTATCCGACAACCGTGCAGGTTTCGCGCAAGCCACGCGCCAAAATGCGGAAAAACCGCGTCCCTTTCGAGACGCGGTCTTCTTTTCCGGAATACTTGCTGCCACGTCAGAGCGGGACGAACCGCTCCTAGCCTAGAGCGCCGCTTACTGACGGAACAGCGACAGAATATTCTCGGAACTGGAGTTGGCGATCGAAAGCGACTGGATCGCCAGCTGCTGCTGGGTCTGCAGTGCCTTGAGCTTGGTCGACTCTTCGCTCATGTCCGCATCCACCAATCGGCCGATACCCTTGTCGATGGAGTCGGTCAGCTTGGAGACGAAGTCGGACTGCATATCAATACGCTTGGAGATCGACCCGAGTTTTGCGGTAGCGCTGATAAGCGCTTCGAGCTGGCCGTCGACGAAGGAGTTGAGGGCCCCCATGAGGTCCGCGTCGGTGGCCTTGGTCCCCATGCCGAGGTAACTGACACCGTTGGAATTGCGGTAATCGTCCAGCTTGGTGATATTCAGTTCGGAGATCGAAACGTTGGCGGCGTATTTGATACCGCCCGTTGCGGTCGCACCGGCCGAGTAGTCGTAGCCCTTGGTGGTGTAGATGGCGTCGATATAGGCGCCACCGATCTTGATGAGGTAGGTGCCGCTGGAACCCGAGGTATAGACGCCGTTGGTATCGCCCTTCATGTAGACGCCGCCGCCAACATCCTTCCAGATCGCGTCCGTTGCGTATATCGCGGCTGTATTGATCTTGCCGAAGTATTCCTTGTGATTGGTCGTGCCGTCGTCGTAGTTGATCGAGCGGAAGCCGCTGTAGGAATTGCCGTCGAGCAGACCGGCATGGCCGCCGCTCAAGTCGAACAGAACATTCGTTTCGTTCAGGACGACATCCACCGATTTGACCGCAACATTGCCGTCCGGATCACGGATGAACGAGCTGACAACCTGCTTGACGACCGGGTTGGCCGCATAAATGAGGCCTGTAGTGGCGTTCGTGGCGCCACCGACTTCTGCCTGCAGCCAGTTTTCACCGGAGAACGAGGCGGAGGATGTGATGCTTTTCAGCTGATCCTGGAGCTGCGAGATTTCTGCCTGGATCTTCGACTTGTCGACGCCTGCTTCAGAGGCGGTAACGAGCTTGTTCTTGATTTCCTTGACGACGTCGACAACGCTTTCCATTGCGGAATAGGCCGTATCGACCTTGGCAGCGCCGAGACCGAGTGCGTCCTGCACAGCGGAAAGCGCACCGTTGTCGGAACGCATGGTGGTCGCGATCGACCAGTAGGCAGCGTTGTCGGACGCGGTACCGACGCGCAGGCCGGAGGAAACCCGGCTCTGGGTGGTCTGCATCTGACCATCGAGATTGCGCAGAGTCTGGAGTGCAGCCATGGCTGCTACATTGGTAAGAATGCTGGTCATTTGATTGCCCCTTGATTGGCTAGATGGAAGGGACATTTCCGGGATCACACCGGTGAACGTTGGCTTGGCCTGATGCCTGTTAACCTCTTCTTCGTCTTGGTTAACCCATCGTTTCGATGAGCTCAGTTAAGGTGGAAATGGTTAACAAAGGTTAAACGGTATTTACGAAAGTTAACAAAAACTACCGGGGCATAAAAAAAGCCGCGCCCGGGAAGGGCGCGGCTCCTTGATGCGATATCTGCGCGTCTTACTGACGGAAGAGCGACAGGATGTTCTGCGAGTCGGAGTTGGCGATCGAAAGCGACTGGATCGCCAGCTGCTGCTGGGTCTGCAGTGCCTTGAGCCTGGTCGACTCTTCGTTCATGTCGGCATCCACCAGTCGGCCGACACCCTTGTCGATCGAGTCCGTCAGCTTGGAGACGAAGTCCGTCTGCATCTCGAGGCGCTTCGAAACAGCCCCGAGCTTGGCAGCCGCACTCGCCATCGATTCCAGCTGACCGTCGACGAACGAGGTCAGCGCGGCCATGAGGTCTTCGTCAGTCGCCTTCGTACCGAGGCCAAGGTAGCTGACGCCGCTGGAGTCGCGATAATCCTTGAGCTTGGTGATGTCGAGGTCGGAAACCGAGACGTCAGTTCCGTACTTGATGCCGCCGGTAGCAGTCGCGCCAGCCGAGAAGTCGTAACCCTTGGTGGTGTAGACGGCATCGATGTAAGCACCGCCGACCTTGATCAGGTAGGTACCGTTGGAACCCGACGAATAGACGCCGTTGGTATCGCCCTTCATGAAGACGCCGCCGCCGATGTCCTTCCAGACAGCGTTGGTCGCGTAGTAGGAAGACGTGTTGATCTTGCCGAAATATTCCTTGTGGTTTGTCGTGCCGTCGTCGAAGTTGATGGCGCGGAAACCGTTGAGGGCGTTGGCGTCGAGAAGACCTCCGCGACCGCCGCTCAGGTCGAACAGAACGTTCTGCTCGTCGAGAACAACGTTGACGGTCTTGACCGAGACGTTGCCGTCGCCGTCGCGAACGAACGAACCGACCAGCTGCTTGGTGATTTCGCTCGAGGCGTAGATGACGCCCGTGGTGGCGCTCTGCGAACCGCCGATTTCGGCCTGCAGCCAGTTTTCGCCGGAGAACGAAGCGGAGGAAGCGATGCTCTTCAGCTGGCTCTGCAGCTGGGTGATTTCTTCCTGGACCTTGGACTTGTCGACGCCCGGTTCGGAAGCTGCAACCAGCTTGTTCTTGATTTCCTTGACGACGTCGATTGCCGATTCCATGGCGGAATAGGCAGTGTCGACCTTGGCAGCGCCGAGGCCGAGGGCGTCTTGAACTGCCGAGAGCGCACCATTGTCGGACCGCATGGTGGTCGCGATCGACCAGTAGGCGGCGTTGTCGGAGGCGGTTCCGACGCGCAGGCCCGAGGAAACCCGGCTCTGCGTGGATTCCATGTCGGACGCGATGCCGCGCAAAGTTTGGAGAGCAGACATAGCTGCGATGTTGGTAAGAATACTAGTCATTTTAGGTGCCCCTTGAGTGGCTGATTACGAAAAGGGACATCCCGGATTTCACCGGGAACAGCGCACAGCGTCATGCTTGTTAACCATTTAATTTTCTTGGTTAACTCACTGTTTCGATGATCCTAGGTAAACCCAATATGGTTAATGAAGATTGAAGCGAATTAAGAAAATGAAAAAGCCGCGTCCGAATTCGGACGCGGCCTCTTTTTGGATCCATGGCGCGGTCAGCCTCCGCGCCATATTTCCAGTTCCGATTAACGGAAGAGCGACAGGATGTTCTGCGAGTCGGAGTTGGCGATCGAAAGCGACTGGATCGCCAGCTGCTGCTGGGTCTGCAGTGCCTTGAGCTTGGTCGACTCTTCGTTCATGTCGGCATCCACCAGTCGGCCGACACCCTTGTCGATGGAGTCCGTCAGCTTCGAGACGAAGTCCGTCTGCAGATCAAGACGCTTCGAAACAGCACCGAGCTTGGCAGTCGCGCTGTTCATTGCTTCCAGCTGACCATCGACGAACGAGGTCAGTGCAGCCATGAGGTCTTCGTCGCTGGCTCTGGTACCGAGGCCAAGGTAGCTGACGCCGCTGGAGTCGCGATAGTCCTTGAGCTTGGTGATGTCGAGGTCGGAAACCGAGATGTCAGTTCCGTACTTGATGCCGGCCGTTGCAGTCGCACCAGCCGAGAAGTCGTAGCCCTTGGTGGTGTAGACGGCATCGATGTAAGCACCGCCGACCTTCATCAGGTAGGTACCGTTGGAACCCGACGAATAGACGCCGTTGGTATCGCCCTTCATGAAGACGCCGCCGCCGATGTCCTTCCAGACAGCGTTGGTTGCGTAGTAGGAAGACGTGTTGATCTTGCCGAAGTATTCCTTGTGGTTGGTCGTGCCGTCGTCGAAGTTGATGGCGCGGAAACCGTTGAGGGCGTTGGCGTCGAGAAGACCGCCGTGGCCGCCGCTCAGGTCGAACAGGACGTTCTGCTCGTCGAGAACAACGTTGATGGTCTTGACCGAGACGTTGCCGTCGCCGTCACGAACGAACGAACCGACCAGCTGCTTGGTGATTTCGCTCGAGGCGTAGATGACGCCCGTGGTGGCGCTCTGCGAACCGCCGATTTCGGCCTGCAGCCAGTTTTCGCCGGAGAACGAAGCGGAGGAAGCGATGCTCTTCAGCTGGCTCTGCAGCTGGGTGATTTCTTCCTGGACCTTGGACTTGTCGACGCCCGGTTCGGAAGCTGCAACCAGCTTGTTCTTGATTTCCTTGACGACGTCGATTGCCGATTCCATGGCGGAATAGGCAGTGTCGACCTTGGCAGCGCCGAGGCCGAGGGCGTCCTGGACCGTCGAAAGGGCGCCCTTGTCGGAACGCATGGTGGTCGCGATCGACCAGTAGGCAGCGTTGTCAGATGCGGTTCCGACGCGCAGGCCCGAGGAAACCCGGCTCTGCGTGGATTCCATGTCGGAACCGATACCACGCAGAGTCTGAAGCGCGGCCATCGCCGCAATGTTGGTAAGAATGCTAGTCATATTGATTGCCCCTTGAATGGCTACTTGCAGGAAGGGACATTCCGGAATTCACCGGGAACAGCGGACAGCGTCATGCTTGTTAACCATTTAATTTTCTTGGTTAACTCACCGTTTCGATGGCTCAAGATAACCGCAATATGATTAAGGAACATTGAAGCGAACCGGAAAAACAAAAGGGCCGCGTCCGAATTCGGACGCGGCCCTTTTTTCTGAGGTCAATGGCGCGGTTAGCCTCCGCGCCATATTTCCAGTTCCGATTAACGGAAGAGCGACAGGATGTTCTGCGAGTCGGAGTTGGCGATCGAAAGCGACTGGATCGCCAGCTGCTGCTGGGTCTGCAGTGCCTTGAGCTTGGTCGACTCTTCGTTCATGTCGGCATCCACCAGTCGGCCGATACCCTTGTCGATCGAGTCCGTCAGCTTCGAGACGAAGTCGGACTGCATATCGATACGCTTCGATACCGCACCGAGCTTGGCAGCGGCGCTGCTCATCGATTCCAGCTGACCGTCGACGAACGAGGTCAGTGCAGCCATGAGGTCTTCATCGCTGGCCTTTGTACCGAGACCGAGGTAGCTCGCCCCGTTGGAGTCGCGATAGTCCTTGAGCTTGGTGATGTCGAGGTCGGAAACCGAGACGTCCGCTCCATACTTGATGCCGCTCGTTGCAGTCGCACCAGCCGAGAAGTCGTAGCCCTTGGTGGTGTAGACGGCATCGATGTAAGCACCGCCGACCTTCATCAGGTAGGTACCGTTGGAACCCGACGAATAGACGCCGTTGGTATCGCCCTTCATGAAGACGCCGCCGCCGATGTCCTTCCAGACAGCGTTGGTTGCGTAGTAGGAAGACGTGTTGATCTTGCCGAAGTATTCCTTGTGGTTTGTCGTGCCGTCATCGAAGTTGATGGCGCGGAAACCATTGAGAGCGTTGGCGTCGAGAAGACCGCCGCGGCCGCCGCTCAAGTCGAACAGGACGTTCTGCTCGTCGAGTACCACGTTGACGGTCTTGACCGAGACGTTGCCGTCGCTGTCACGAACGAACGAGCCGACCAGCTGCTTGGTGATTTCGCTCGAAGCGTAGAGGACGCCCGTGGTGGCGCTCTGCGAACCGCCGATTTCGGCCTGCAGCCAGTTTTCGCCGGAGAACGACGCGGAGGAAGCGATGCTCTTCAGCTGGCTCTGCAGCTGGGTGATTTCTTCCTGGACCTTGGACTTGTCGACGCCCGGTTCAGCGGCGGCAACCAGCTTGTTCTTGATTTCCTTGACGACGTCGATTGCCGATTCCATGGCGGAATAGGCAGTGTCGACCTTGGCAGCGCCGAGGCCGAGGGCGTCCTGGACCGTGGAGAGCGAGCCCTTGTCGGACCGCATGGTGGTCGCGATCGACCAATAGGCAGCGTTGTCGGAAGCAGAGCCGACGCGCAGGCCCGAGGAAACTCGGCTCTGCGTGGATTCCATGTCGTTGCTGATGCCGCGCAGCGTCTGAAGCGCGGCCATCGCCGACACGTTGGTGAGAATGCTAGCCATAGTTGATTGTCCCTTTGAACGAAATACCTGGAGGGGGACATACCGGACTGTATATTTTACCGGCACTTCGGTCCGGCATCATGCCAACTCGGTCTCTTCAATCTGAAGGAACACCAAACCCGTCGTGTGAGGCAAATCTCGCAGCATTTCCTTTCTAAGTTCTTTAAACAGCGATGGGAGCTAAAAGGCGTTCGACCGATATGATTAATGAAAGATTGACGAAAATTCCGCTTCTGCGAGGTCGGCTTCATGCAAGCTTGGCTTGCCACGATGCGCGGTGAAGCCGATTTGCCGGGACGCCGGCACAACTTTACTGGAGCGGGAAGCCTTGAAACCCCTGAAGATACAACGGCAATACGTCGCAGCGCAAAATCACTTCGACAAAAAAGAATATCACGATGTATTGGGCATCCTGAACAAGCTGCTGGATGTTCACAAGGATCCGAGGCACTACGCGCTCCTGGGCGCAACTCTGTTGAAGCTCAAGATGAAGACCGAGGCAGCCCAGGCGTTCCAACTTGCCGGGGGCATGGAATCCCCCCATAAGCTCAAATATCTGCGCGAAGCCATGCGGCTTCATTTCTCCAATAACGACGACATCAGCGTCCTTCGCCTCGGCGCACGCATTCTCAAAGAGGCGATCGCTGATCCCGATATGGCAGTTCTGATGTCCGGCGCTCTCATGCGCCAGGAACTGGACGGCGCCCAAGCATTTCGCAATACACTTGCAAGAAGCGACGAACCGACACACCGGCACCTTGCTGCCCGCTCGATCAAGCTTCAGGAACGCAGCGACGAAGAGAACAAGTGCATTCTCGAGATCTTTGAAAGAGATCCCGAAGACCGCATCGTGCGCAATTTCTACCTTTCGGCGATGCGGGACAGCCTCGACTACGATGTGCTGCGGAAATACGAGCCGATCCAGCTAGAGGAAATTGCCCGGGGCGAATTCGAAGCTATCGCAGACGAAGTATCTCTCTTCAATCTGCGCTGGTGCGACGATGAAAAGACGAACGCCATCGCGGGCTCCAGAATGGGCGAGAGAAAGCCCAAAAACGCCGCCTCGAAAAGGCACAACATGCCGCATCGCTGGGGCAGCAAACTGCGCATAGGCTATCTCTCGGCCGACCTTTGGACGGAACACGCCGTCATGAAGGCGCTGCGCGGCATACTGGAATCGCACGACAGAAGCCGTTTCGAAATCACCCTCTTCTGCAACGCCCCTCCCGAACGCCTGCGTAACGACAACAACGCCATCCGCGAGGAATGGGGCAGGGTCGTCAGGGTTCGCAACATGACGGACGACGAAGCAGCCGAGGCTATCAAGGCCGAAAACATCGACATCCTGGTCGACCTGCAGGGGCACACTGCAGAAAACAGGGTATTCGTGATGAACCGGCCAGCTGCGCCCGTACATGCGACCTGGCTCGGCTATCCGGGCACTGTCGTCAACGTGGATATCGACTATCTCATCGCAGACAGCACGGTGGTGCCGGAAAGCTCGTTCCCGCATTATTACGAGAAGATCTGCTGGATGCCCGAGACGTTCTTCCCGAACGAAGCGGTCCACCGCCCGATGCCGCAGCCGATCGATCGGGCACTCTGCGACATGCCACAGGACGCCTTCATCTTCTCGTGTTTCCACAGCCACTGGAAATTCACGCCAGCAACCATCGACCTCTGGGTCCGCGTCCTCAAGGAAACGCCGGAGAGCTATCTATTCCTGATCTGCCGCGAACGGTTCGGTGCTCGAAAGAACCTGATCAAGGCCTTTGCGGAGGCGGGAATCCCCGAGAGCCGCTTGATATTCGGCGATCGCGTCAACAACTATGCGGCCTATATCAACCGTATCGGCCTGACGGATCTCGGTCTCGACACCTATCCGTATAACGGCCACACGACGACCTCCGAAAAGCTGTGGGCCGGACTTCCGATGCTGACCCACAAGGGCAAGAATTTTGCATCCCGGGTCAGCGAAAGCCTGCTGAATGCGCTCGGCCTGCCGGAAATGGTCGCCGAGGATCAGGATGATTTCGTTCGCCGCGCGGTCCATTACTACAACAACCGCGAGGAGCTCAAAGAGGTCCGGAAACGGCTCGAGGCAAACCGCTTCACGCACCCGCTGTTCGACGCCGAACGGTATTGCCGGCATCTCGAAACCGCCTACACGATGATGGCCGAGAAGGCGAAGGCCAAGATCAAGCCCGACCACTTCAGCGTTCCGGCCCTACCGCCGCGGGAAGCCCCCTTCAGCGCACGCAAGAACTGATATGCGCATGGAAACGGCGGGGAACCCCCGCCGTTTCCATTTCCGCAGCCCTGCTGCCAGTTAATTGAAGGAACGAACCAGGCTGCCGACCAGCAGATTCCAGCCATCGATCAGGACAAAGAAAAGGATCTTGAAGGGCAGCGAGATCGACGTCGGCGGCAGCATCATCATGCCCATCGCCATGGTGATTGCCGCGACGATCATGTCGATGACCAGAAACGGCAGGATGATCAGGAAGCCGATCTCGAAACCGCGCCTGATTTCCGAGAGCATGAAGGCGGGGACGAGGACGCGGTAGTCGATCGCCTGCGGCGTGCCGACCGACTGATTTCGTTCCCGGGCGATTTCGACGAAAAGCTGCAGATCCTTGTCGCGCGTATTGGCCGACATGAAAACCCGGAACGGTTCCGCGATCCGCTGAACCGCCTCAGCCTCCGTGACCCTGTTCTGAAGAAGCGGCTGGACGCCCTCGTTCCAGGCCCTGTCGAAGGTGGGCGACATCACATAAAACGTCATGAACAGCGCCATCGAGACCAATATCATGTTCGACGGCGCGGTCGACAGACCCATGCCGGAGCGCAGGATCGAAAAGGCGATCACGAACCGCGGAAAGCTCGTGACCATGATCAGAATGCCGGGGGCGACGGAAAGAACCGTCAACAACCCGAAGGTTCGGATGATCCACGCGGCTGCGGAACCATCGACCGGCAGATTGAGAAGATCCGCGGGCGATTGCTGGGCGAGCGCGAGCCCGGGTGCCGCGATCAGAGCGACGAACAGGAAGATCAGCCGAATCATGCGATCACGAAGGTCCTTTGCGTCACCTTCGATAGTCATCCCGACCAACGCAGGTCAACACCTCAAGGCCGCATCCCGAAGCTCGTGCACAGAAAGCCGCACCAGCCTGACCAAACGACAAGGCCTGGGTTTCTGAACGCGGCCTTCATTCAGCTTGGCGCAAGTCTGGTTGAATAGCGTGAGCTTATGAATGGCTCAAAGCCGCAAAGAGGCCCAACAGCAATGTGAGGCTCCTCACTTCGGCAAGTCACCGGTGCTTCGGAACGTCAATCGTCTGCGGCGAGCCGGAAGGGCTTGTTCGAGTAAATCAGATCGAGGAAATTCGGTGTCTTCCATTAAACTCAGCATCTGCATTCCGACCTACAACCGTGAAAAACACCTGCACGATTGCCTGGAACGGTGCCATCGCGATTTCCGCTTCGATTTCCCCTATGAAATCGTCATTTCCGACAACGCCTCCACAGACAATACGGGTGCGGTTGCCAAGGAGTTCATCGAGCGGGGGATGCCGATCCGCTACGTCAGGGGTGCGCAGAATGTCGGGATGATCCCCAACATGAACAGCGCGCTCAGGCTGGGGCGTGGCGAATACATGCTCTATCTCGCGGACGACGATCGCCTGATCCCGCAGGAAGTCGCCAATATCGTTGCCTATCTCGACGAAAACCCGAACATCACGGTCTGCCATGCACCATGGGCGATGTATGACGGCATCAACGAGGTAGAGGGCGGGCTGTTCTACACGGTCAACGAGGACAAGGTCTTCCCGCAGAAAAGCTTCGCCGAAGTCTTCAACTATATGTTCAGGGGCCACATCTTCCCTGAGATCGGCATCTATCGCAGCAGCGCTTTCCGGGCCGCTTGGGTTCCGAGAGATATCTGCTTCTACCCGTTCCCCATGCTTGCCCACTTCCTGGACCAGGGCGACATCGCTTTCCGCAAGACGCCCTTCTATCGCCAGGTCATCGTATCCGGCGTCGAACGCGATCGCGTCCAGGGGGGCGCTCAGATCGCGGCAACCGGATGGGACCAGTACCGCGGCGGTCTGGAATATTTCCTCTATTTCGCGTCCAAACGCGGCAAGGTCGGCACCTCGCCCGACGAACGCGCGACCCAGGAGCATCTTTGCAGAAACTTCACGCTGCAGCGAATGGCCGTCTCGATGCGACTGCTCGTCGGCATGCGCGAATTCGTGAAGGCGTACGAAGTCTATACGAGAATGGTCTTCGGAGGCTTCGACGAGCATCCGGAAGTTCAGTCCTTCAAGGACGGCGGATTGCTGGCAACGGCGCTGCAGATCCTCGTGTGGCAGGTGAGTGTCACCGCCGGCATCGAAAATCTCGTCATTCACGGGTTTCATGACATCGACACCATCAAGGAACGGCTTTTCAGGGTCGATTTCCCCTTGCGGCTGCAGATGATCGACGAGCCGGCCGCCCCCACGCCGCGACAACTTGATAATACGGCAGTCCTCGTGCACCTGCCGGAAGAGCGCGACCGTTTCGTGGAAATGGGCTACCTGCCGAACCTCGTGTTCAGCCAGGACGATCTGATCAAGACCATTTTGCTCTAACGGACGAAGGCGTTTAGCCCGATCGCTTGAAAGCCTCCCTTGCATGGCTTGCTGACGGTCGTCGTTTCAATGGATAGCGCGTCAGTTACGGAGAGACGGAATTGAAAGCTGTAATTCTCGCCGGTGGATTGGGAACCCGTATCTCCGAGGAGACGCATCTCAAGCCGAAGCCGATGATCGAGATCGGCGGACGGCCGATCCTCTGGCACATCATGAAGCTCTATTCCGCCCATGGCGTGAACGAGTTCATCATCTGCTGCGGATACAAGGGCTACGTTATCAAGGAGTATTTCGCGAATTACTTCCTGCATATGTCGGACGTCACCTTCGACATGGCCTATAACGAAAAGCAGGTCCATCGCCGCACCGCCGAGCCTTGGAAAGTCACGCTGATCGATACCGGCGAAGCGACGATGACCGGCGGCCGCCTGAAGCGCGTCTCCGAATACCTGCGCAACGAGGAAAGCTTCTGCTTCACCTATGGCGACGGTCTGAGCGACGTGAATATCACCGAGCTCGTCAAGTTCCATCGTTCGCACGGCAGGAACGCGACGGTTACCGCCGTCCATCCGCCGGGCCGCTACGGCGCGCTCGAACGCTCCGGCAACCAGGTTACCGGCTTCGTGGAAAAGCCACGCGGCGACGGCGGCATGATCAATGGCGGTTTCTTCGTGCTTTCGCCGAAATGCATCGACCTCATCGAGGGCGACAACATTCCGTGGGAATCCGCGCCGATGGCGGACCTTGCCACGATGGGCGAACTAATGGCCTACGAGCACGAAGGCTTCTGGCAGCCGATGGACACGCTGCGCGAAAAGAACCTGCTCGAAGACCTCTGGGCTTCCGGAAAAGCGCCATGGAAAATCTGGCCGTGAGCGGAGGGGCTCGTCCGGACCGCCGTTTCTGGGCGGGTAAACGCGTTGTTCTGACAGGGCATACCGGCTTCAAGGGAGCGTGGCTTTCGATCTGGCTCGGTCGCCTCGGCGCCGAAGTCACCGGCATTGCTCTGCCGCCCGAAACGCAGCCCAGCCTATTTGCGCTTGCGCGGCCTAACCTCAAGGAAAGTCATTTCCAGGATATCCGCGATGCGGCCAGGCTCGCCGAACTGGTGCGCTCCGCCTCCCCCGATATCGTCATGCATCTCGGCGCTCAGGCACTGGTGCGCCCGAGCTACCAGGATCCGCTTGGCACGTTCGCGACCAACGTGCTCGGGACCGCCAATCTGCTGGAGGCGGTCAGGTCGGTGCCGTCTGCGCGCGTGGTCGTCGCGATCACCACGGACAAGGTCTACCGCAACCTCGAACATGCCTTCCCTTACCGGGAGACGGACCATCTCGGCGGGCACGATCCCTACAGCGCCAGCAAGGCCGCATCCGAGATTATCATTGCGAGCTACCGCGATTCGTTTCTGCGCGAAAAAGGCGTGGCGGTTGCCAGCGCCCGGGCCGGCAATGTGATCGGCGGCGGCGACTGGTCGGCTGACCGTCTGCTGCCGGACGCGG
>NZ_JALBGW010000093.1:0-18765 GCF_023006485.1 Neorhizobium sp. BETTINA12A | reverse complement strand
CGCAGGCACGGCGCAGAGCAGGCCG
This sequence comes from Neorhizobium sp. BETTINA12A, assembly GCF_023006485.1. Taxonomy (NCBI): domain Bacteria; kingdom Pseudomonadati; phylum Pseudomonadota; class Alphaproteobacteria; order Hyphomicrobiales; family Rhizobiaceae; genus Neorhizobium; species Neorhizobium sp. BETTINA12A. Next base: position 18,740 of record NZ_JALBGW010000093.1, on the reverse strand, counting down.
GACGGGTAGGGATGGCGTGGCGCGGTGAGCACCCCATCGACCTGTCCCGCCTCGACGATGCGGCCCGCATACATGACCATGATCCGGTCCGCGAGCGCCGCGACGACGCCGAGATCGTGGCTGATCCAGATCAGCGCCATGCCGAACTCACCGGCCAGCCGTTTGATCTCGAACAGGATCTGCGACTGGATCGTCACGTCGAGCGCCGTCGTCGGTTCGTCGGCGATGATCAGGTCCGGCCGGTGCAGCAGCGCAATCGCAATTGCCACGCGCTGGCGCATGCCCCCGGAAAATTGGTGCGGATAGGAATCCAGCCGCTCCTCCGGAGAGGGAATGCCGACGAGGCCGAGCGCATCGCGAGACCGGGCACGGGCTTCTGCGCGTGAAACCCGGTCATGCGCCTGCACGGTCTCGATCATCTGGGTGGCCACCGAGAGAACCGGGTTCAGCGTCATCATCGGATCCTGGAAGATCATCGCGATGCGTTTGCCACGGATGGCCCGCATCGCTGTCGGCGATTTCGTCAGCAGGTCTTCGCCGTTGAACAGGATCTGGCCGCTCACCACCCGACCCGGCGGATCGACGAGGCCGAGAATCGAGAAGCCGGTGATCGATTTGCCGGAGCCGGATTCGCCGACAAGCCCGACGATCTCCCGCTGACCGACCGTGAAGCTCACGTCGTCGACGGCCTTCAGCACGCCGCGACGGGTCATGAAATGGGTGGAAAGGTTCTTGACTTCGAGGACGGGTGTCATCGCGCTCACCTTTCGCCAAGTCGGGGATTGAGGACTTCGCGCAACCGGTCGCCGACGATGTTGATCGAGAACACCAGCACGAGCAGCAGCACGCCCGGATAGACGCTGATCCAGTATTCGCCGGACATCAGAAGCTGGTAGCCGTTGGCGATCAGCAGCCCGAGCGACGGTTCGGTGATCGGCAGGCCGATGCCGAGGAAGGAGAGGGTCGCTTCCGCCGAAATGGCGTTCGCCACCTGCAGCATGCCGATGACGATCAACGGCGGCAGACAGTTGGGCAGGATATGGCCGATCAGGATGCGCGGGGTGCCGATGCCAAGCGTCACCGCGGCCTCGACATAGTCCTTGTTCTTCTCGACAAGCGCCGCACTCCTGACGGCGCGGGCAAATGTCGCCCATTGCACCAAGATCAGCGCGAAGATCACCTTCCAGAGGCCCTGGCCGAGAAGTGCCAGCAGCATCAGCGCCACGAGGATGGTCGGAAAGCCGAGCATCAGATCGACGATACGCATGATCAGCGTGTCGATGCGCCCGCCGAAATAAGCGGCGATCAGGCCAAGCACGGTGCCGACGACGAGCGCGACGAGACCGGAAAAAACACCAACGCCGAGGCTGGTGCGCAGGCCGTAGATCATCGCCGAAAACATGTCGCGGCCCTGGCCGTCGGTGCCGAGCCAGTAGTTCATGCCGTCCATGCTCTGCGAGCCGGGCGGCAGCTTGGAATCGAGGATGTCCAGGACCGCGAGATCGAACGGGTTCTGGGGCGTCAGGTAAGGTCCAATGACTGCGGCAAACAGGAGGATGATGCAGACGATGGCGGCAACGACCGCCTTCGGACTGCGGCCGATGCCGGTAAACAGTCTGCCGAGCAGCATGTCTTCAGCAAAAAGGGCGCGAACGGTCACTGGGCACCTCCCAGCCGGACGCGGGGATCGACCAGCGAATAGAGCACGTCGACGACGAAATTGATGAAGATGAACAGGCTGACGATGACCAGCAGATAGGCAACCACGACAGGCCGGTCGAGCCGCATGATGCTGTCGATCAAAAGCTTGCCGATCCCCGGCCAGGCGAAGATCGTCTCCGTCACCACCGCAAAGGCGAGCATGCTGCCGAGTTCCAGGCCGATCACGGTGATCAGCGGGATCAGGATGTTCTTGAACACATGCACGAAGACGATGCGCCGTTCGGAAATGCCCTTGGCGCGCGCGAACTTGACGAAATCGAGCGGCATGGTTTCGCGCACCCCGGTGCGGGTGAGGCGGATGACCAGAGAGAGTTTGAACAGCGACAGATTGATTGCCGGCAGGATGAGATGCGTCAGGCCGTCCAGCGTGAAGAGGCTTGAATGGAGCCCAAGAAATTCGCCCATCTGGCCGCGTCCGGTGGAGGGCAGCCAGCCGAGCCAGACGGAGAAGATCATGATCAGCATCATGCCCTGCCAGAAGCTCGGCAACGAGAAACCGAAGATCGAGCCGGTCATGATCACTTCGTCGGTGGCGCTGTTCGGCTTCAGGCCGGACAGCAGGCCGAGCGGAATGCCGAGCAGCAGCGCGAAGACGAGGCCGGTCAGCGTCAACTCCAGCGTCGCCGGCAGGCGCTCGAAGATCAGGCTGATGGACGGACGGTTGAAGACGAAGGAACGGCCGAGGTCCCCATGCAGCGCATTCCAGGCGAAGGTGAAGAACTGTTCCCAGAGCGGCTTGTCGAGGCCGAGCGAGGCGACCACCTGGGCGCGTTCCGCAGGGCTCGCATCCGGAGCGATCAGCATTTCGGCCGGGTCGCCGATCGCGTAGATGCCGATGAAGACGATGATCGCGGTCACGATGAGGACGGCGATGCTCTGCAGGAAGCGGCGGATGACGAAAACCGTCATAGCATGCGCTCCCGCTTATCCTTCGTCCCGCAGGGACAGAGAATTTTCATGAAAGACGTTCCCTTTTTCTCTTTGTTGACGCAGACGATAGCCGTCCGGGAAGGATGCGCAATATTATGCGCGGAACGCATGGTCCTATGCGTTTTGCGCGTGGAAACCTTGTTCGATGTCTTTGCTTGTGTTCGCCGCCGCCTTCCGTAGGATCGCGACATGAATTTCAAGCAGCTCGAAATCTTCAAGACGATCATGGATACCGGTTCGACGATGGCAGCCGCCGCCCAGCTCGGCCTGTCGCAGTCGGCGATCAGCCGCCAGCTCGCGTCGCTGGAAGAGGAGATCGGGCGCGAACTCTTCCTGCGCGACAAGGGCCGTCTGATCCCGCGGCCGGAAGCGCATCTCCTGGTCGACGAGGTAGATGATGTCGCCGAGAGCGTCGCCCGGCTGCGCGTCAAGGTCGGCGACGTCCGCTCCGGCGCCTTCGGCGAGGCACTGATCCGGGTCGCCTTCCCGCACAGCCTCGCGACCACCATGCTGCCGCCGATCCTCGCCCGCTTCAAGGCCGATCATCCGCGCGTCACGGTGGAAATCCTGAGCGGCCCCTATGATGCGATAGAGCGGATGGTGCGCGGCCGCGTCGCCGATCTCGGCTTCGTTCGACTGCCGCCGGAGGAACATTCCTTCGACGCCCGCCCGCTCTTTGCCAGCGGCACGACCTGCGTGATGCCGGCCGGCCATCCGCTGGCCGCCAAGCAGGCGATTGATGTCAACGATCTCGCTCGCAACGACCTGATCCTGCTCGGTCGACAGCGCGTCAACCGCAACGAGCTGGAACACGAACTGCGCCGTATGGTGCCGACCTACCGCTGCAGCCTCGAAGTCCATTCGGTCGAAACGGCCTGCGCCTGTGCAGCCCAGGGCCTCGGCATCGCCATCGTGCCGTCGCTGATCGCCGAATTCTTTCGCAGCGATGCGCTCGCCATGCGGCCCTTCGTGCCGGACAAGATCGCCGATTACGGGATCATCACCATGCCCGGCGCGCCGCTGTCCTGGACGGCCGAGGCCTTCATCAACATCATCAAGACGAATTCGGGCGAAACCGCGCTCTAATTGCCGTCGTATGTTTTCCGGCGTTTTGCATTTTCCGGTTCACGCTCTTATCAATTCGTATAGATGCGCGTTCCGCGGTTTCCCGTCGGGGCGCAAGACGCTAAGTAATGCCTAATGGAATACCGGGAGCAGACATGCGGGCAGTTCTGGGTGAAGTCGAAAAACGCCGTGCGGAGGCAAGACTTGGCGGGGGGAGCAAGCGTATCGAGGCGCAGCATGCCAAGGGCAAGCTGACTGCCCGCGAGCGCATCGAGGTCCTGCTCGACGAGGGCTCGTTCGAGGAGTTCGACATGTACGTGACCCACCGCGCGGTGGATTTCGGCATGGCCGAACAGAAGGTCGCGGGCGACGGCGTCGTCACCGGTTGGGGGACGATCAACGGCCGCCAGGTCTATGTTTTCTCCCAGGACTTTACCGTTCTCGGCGGCTCGCTCTCCGAGACCCATGCGCAAAAAATCTGCAAGATCATGGACATGGCGGTGCGCGTCGGCGCCCCGGTGATCGGCCTGAATGACAGTGGCGGCGCCCGTATTCAGGAAGGCGTCGCGTCGCTCGCCGGTTACGCCGAAGTTTTCCGCCGCAATGCAGAGGCCTCCGGCGTCGTGCCGCAGATTTCCGTCATCATGGGCCCCTGCGCCGGCGGCGCGGTCTATTCGCCGGCCATGACCGACTTCATCTTCATGGTGCGCGACAGTTCCTACATGTTCGTCACAGGTCCGGATGTGGTGAAGACCGTCACCAACGAGATCGTCACCGCCGAAGAACTCGGCGGCGCGGGCACCCACACGAAGAAGTCGTCGGTCGCCGATGCCGCCTTCGAGAATGACATCGAGGCGCTCGAAGCCGTCCGCCAGCTCTTCGATTTCCTGCCCCTGAACAATCGCGAAAAGCCGCCGGTCCGTCCCTTCCACGACGATCCGGCCCGCGTCGAGAGCCGCCTCGACAGCCTGATCCCGGACAGCGCCGCAAAACCCTACGACATGAAGGAACTGATCTATGCGATCGCCGACGAGGGCGATTTCTTCGAGATTCAGGAAGCCTATGCGCGAAACATCATCACCGGCTTCATCCGCCTCGAAGGCCAGACGGTTGGCGTCGTCGCCAACCAGCCGATGGTGCTGGCCGGCTGCCTGGACATCGACAGTTCCCGCAAGGCCGCCCGTTTCGTGCGTTTCTGCGACGCGTTCTCGATCCCGATCCTGACCCTGGTGGACGTGCCGGGTTTCCTTCCCGGCGTGGCCCAGGAATATGGCGGCGTCATCAAGCATGGTGCAAAACTGCTGTTCGCTTATTCCGAAGCGACCGTCCCGATGGTCACGCTGATCACGCGAAAAGCCTATGGCGGCGCCTATGACGTCATGGCCTCGAAGCATATCGGCGCCGACTTCAATTATGCCTGGCCGACAGCCGAAATCGCCGTGATGGGCGCCAAGGGAGCGACCGAGATCCTCTACCGCTCCGAACTCGGTGACGCGGACAAGATCGCGGCGCGGACGAAGGAATACGAGGAGCGTTTCGCCAACCCGTTCGTGGCGGCCGAGCGAGGCTTCATCGACGAGGTGATCATGCCCCATTCGTCCCGCCGCCGCATCGCCCGGGCGTTTGCCTCGCTGCGCAACAAGCAGGTAACGACGCATTGGAAAAAACACGACACGATCCCGCTGTGACGCCCCCTGTGACAAGAGCGGCCGCAGCCATGAAATACCGCAGGAGACCATGATGCCCAAAATCCCCGAAATGACCAAACATCGTGGCTTTCCGTCGGGTTTAACTGGAACGCAGTGGCAGTTCACCATTCGTCGGGCGAATCCCAAGGTGACGGTGCTGGGACAATGGCCGCGCCATCCCAGCCGGGATCAGACGGTCGCCCTGGCCGATACCGCCTTCATGCATTCCCTTTGGCATTATTTCGGAGCGGAACCCTTTGAGCGCGGCAATCTCGATGGCGAACGCTTGTCGCGTTTGCTGGGACGGGAAGTGATCCCGGCAGACCGCGCGTTCGACCCCGCCTCCTATCAGGCGATGTTACGTATCAACGAGAGCCTGGCGCGGAAAAACTTTCCCCAGGCTTTCGAAGACGTTTTGGAGGTTTGATGGCGGCGTTTAAGAAAATCCTCATCGCCAACCGTGGCGAGATCGCCTGCCGGGTCATCAAGACCGCAAAAAAGATGGGCATTGCGACGGTCGCCGTCTATTCGGACGCGGATGCCGAGGCGCTGCATGTACGGATGGCCGACGAGGCGGTGCATATCGGCCCGGCGCCGTCCAGCCAGTCCTATATCGTCATTGACAGGATACTCGAGGCAATCAGGAAGACCGGAGCCGATGCCGTGCACCCCGGTTATGGGTTCCTGTCGGAAAACGCAGCGTTTGCGCAGGCGCTGGAAAAGGCAGGCGTTGCCTTCATCGGCCCCCCGGTCAAAGCCATCCAGGCGATGGGCGACAAGATCACCTCGAAGAAGATCGCAGCCGACGCCGGCGTCTCCACCGTTCCCGGCCATATGGGCCTGATCGAAGATGCCGAGGAGGCGGTAAAAATCTCCGCCTCGATCGGTTATCCTGTGATGATCAAGGCTTCGGCCGGCGGCGGCGGCAAGGGCATGCGCATCGCCTGGAACGATACCGAGGCGCGCGAGGGTTTCCAGTCCTCCCGCAACGAGGCGAAGAACTCGTTCGGCGACGACCGCATCTTCATCGAAAAGTTCGTCGACCAGCCGCGCCATATCGAAATCCAGGTGCTCGGCGATCAACACGGCACCACGCTTTATCTCGGCGAGCGCGAATGCTCGATACAGCGCCGCAACCAGAAGGTCATCGAGGAGGCACCGTCGCCCTTCCTCGACGCGGCAACGCGCAAGGCCATGGGCGAGCAGGCCGTCGCACTCGCGAAAGCGGTTGGTTATTTCTCGGCCGGCACTGTCGAGTTCATCGTCGACGGCGCCAGAAATTTCTATTTCCTCGAGATGAACACCCGTCTGCAGGTGGAGCATCCGGTGACTGAGCTCGTCACCGGCATCGATCTCGTCGAGCAGATGATCCGCGTTGCGTCAGGCGAGAAACTGTCCTTTGGTCAGGACGACGTCAAGCTGAATGGCTGGGCGATCGAAAGCCGGCTATACGCCGAGGATCCCTACCGCAATTTCCTACCCTCGATCGGCCGGCTGACCCGCTACCGCCCGCCCGCCGAGGGCCGGCAGGACGACGATACCGTGGTGCGCAACGATACCGGCGTCTTCGAAGGCGGCGAGATCTCGATGTATTATGACCCGATGATCGCAAAACTCTGCACCTGGGCGCCCGAGCGTTTGGCCGCGATCGACGCAATGGGTAAGGCTCTGGACGATTTCGAGGTGGATGGCATCGGCCATAACCTGCCTTTCCTGTCGGCCGTCATGGGGCATGGCCGATTCCGCTCCGGAAACATCACCACCGCCTTCATCGCCGAAGAGTTCCCGGAAGGCTTTTCCGGTGTGCATCCGGACGAGGCGGCGGCAAAGAAGCTCGCCGCCATCGCCGTCCTGGTCAATCAGGCGCTGCAGGAGCGCGCGGTGCAGATCTCCGGCACGATCGGCAATCATCGCCGGGTGATCGGCAAGGATTGGGTGGTAACGCTCGCCGGTTTCGAGGAAGCCGTAACGCTCGAAACCGGGCCTGACGGCACCGGCGTCCGCTTTGCCGACGGAACGCCGCTTTCCGTCGCCGGCGGCTGGCTTCCGGGCCAGCAACACGCCCGCTTCCAGGTCGGCGGCGAGACGATGGGCGTCAAGGTCAACCTCGTCGGCTCGGCCATCCGGCTGCGCTGGCGGGGCATAGACGTAACCGCCCGCGTCCGTTCGCCCCGCGTTGCCGAACTTGCCCGCCTGATGCCGAAAAAACTGCCGCCGGACACTTCGAGAATGCTGCTCTGCCCCATGCCCGGCGTCATCACCTCCGTCTCGGTGAAAGTCGGCGACATCGTCGAAGCCGGCCAGACGCTGGCGACCGTCGAGGCGATGAAGATGGAAAACGTGCTGAAGGCGGAGAGGAAGGGCGTGGTCAAACGGGTCGCCGCGAGCCAGGGCCAAAGCCTGGCGGTCGACGAGTTGATCATGGAGTTCGAGGGGTGAAGGCGCGGGTGAAACGAGAGGCCAAGATTATAGCTTCAATGCTTGGCGGATTATTTGGCACAGCATTGGCAATCTTCGCGCATTTTTTCATATGGATGGGCTTTCCACCGCTGAACTCAGACGTTGCGTTTCTTGCTACCTCGCTGCTCATCGGTCTCCCGACGCCAGGTGGAGCTCCGTACGGAATTCATTTATACAACAGCGGAATTTGGGCCTTTTGGGGCGCAGTTTTCTTCAGCTTAATCATGCGAATTTGCTTTGGGCACCTTCGTGTCTCCAGGGTCTTTCTCATTTACGTCGCGGGCATGGCGCTAATCGCTGTTGGGGGGAAACTGGCCGAGCACGCGATCGTAGAAGGATCAGCGCTCGGCAACGGATTCCTTATAGCTTATGTTGTTGTTGGTCTTTTCGGAGTACGCGACTGGCCTGCCCAGAGCGCGCGTCCCGCCCTACAGGATGCATCATCGGAGGCATGATCTCATGACCAATAAGGCAATCGCTGACTGGGCATCCCTGGCGGCAAAAGAAATCAAAGCCTCGCCCGACACGCTGACCTGGCACACGCCCGAGGGTATCGACGTCAGGCCGCTCTATACGGCTCAAGACCTTGAGGGCATCGACCATCTGGATTCGCTGCCCGGCATGAAGCCCTTCGTGCGAGGCCCGCGCGCCACCATGTATGCTGGACGGCCGTGGACGATCCGCCAATATGCCGGTTTCTCGACCGCCGAAGCGTCGAACGCCTTCTACCGCCGCAATCTCGCCGGCGGCCAGAAAGGCCTCTCCGTCGCCTTCGACCTCGCCACTCATCGCGGCTACGACAGCGACCATCCGCGGGTCGAGGGCGATGTCGGCAAGGCGGGCGTCGCGATCGATTCGGTCGAAGACATGAAGATCCTGTTCGACGGCATTCCCTTGAAGGACATGTCGGTGTCGATGACCATGAACGGCGCGGTCATCCCGATCCTTGCCTCGTTCATCGTCGCCGGCGAGGAGCAAGGCTGTTCCCGCGCGGAACTTTCCGGGACGATCCAGAACGACATTTTGAAGGAGTTCATGGTCCGCAACACCTATATCTATCCGCCCGAGCCCTCGATGCGGATCGTCGCCGACATCATCGAATATACGGCAAAAGAAATGCCGAAGTTCAATTCGATTTCGATATCCGGCTATCATATGCAGGAAGCGGGTGCGACGCTCGTCCAGGAACTCGCCTTCACGCTGGCCGACGGCCGCGAATATGTCCGTGCCGCACTTGCCAAGGGTCTCAGCGTCGACGAGTTCGCTGGCCGGCTGTCGTTTTTCTTCGCGATCGGCATGAATTTCTTCATGGAGGCGGCCAAGCTGCGTGCCGCCCGGCTTCTGTGGTCGCGGATCATGGAGGAGTTCAAGCCGCAGAAGGCGTCGTCGCTGATGCTGCGCACCCATTGCCAGACGTCGGGCGTCTCGCTGCAGGAGCAGGACCCCTACAACAACGTCATCCGCACGGCCTATGAGGCCCTGTCAGCGGTGCTCGGCGGCACCCAATCGCTGCACACCAACGCGCTGGACGAGGCGATGGCTTTGCCGACCGATTTTTCCGCCCGCATCGCCCGCAACACCCAGCTGATCCTCAGCCACGAAACCGGCGTGACGAAGGTCGTCGATCCGCTGGCCGGATCCTATTATGTCGAGAGCCTGACCAATGAGCTTGCGGAAAAAGCCTGGGCCTTGATCGAGGAGGTCGAGGCCATGGGCGGCATGACCAGGGCGGTCGCCGACGGTTTGCCGAAACGGCTGATCGAGGAGGCTGCCACCCGCCGTCAGGCGGCCGTCGACCGCGGCGAGGAAATCATCGTCGGCGTCAATAAATACCGGCTGGAAAACGAGGACGAGATCGACATCCTGGCGATCGACAATTCCGCGGTCCGCAAAGGCCAGATCAAGCGGCTGAAGGAGGTTCGCCGGCAGCGGGATCCGAAGCGGGTGGCGGCGGCGCTCGCGGTCCTTGAGGAAGCGGCCGAAACCGGCGAGGGAAACCTGCTGGAAGTGGCGATCGAAGCCGCCCGTGCCCGCGCCACCGTCGGTGAAATCTCCGACGCGATGCGGCAAGCCTTCGGCGACCACTCGGCGGTGCCGGAGGTGGTCAGCGATATCTACGGACCCGCCTATGAGGACGATCCGGAATACAAGACGATCGTCTCGCGGCTCGGCAGCTATGCTCAAGCGCTTGGCAAAAGGCCGAAGATCATGGTCGCCAAGCTCGGCCAGGACGGACACGACCGCGGCGCCAAGGTGATCGCATCGGCTTTCGGCGATATCGGTTTCGAGGTTCTCGCCGGCCCGCTGTTCCAGACGCCCGAAGAGGCGGCGGATCTGGCGGTGAGGGAAAAGGTGCAGGTGGTCGGCATGTCGTCGCTTGCCGCCGGCCACAGGACACTCGCGCCGCAACTCGTCGAGGCGCTGAAGCAGAGGCATGCCGAAAACGTCGTCGTCGTCGTCGGTGGCGTCGTGCCCCGGCAGGATTACGACTACCTGATGGAGAACGGCGTTGCCGCCGTCTTCGGCCCCGGCACCAACGTGCTCGATGCCGCCAACTCGATCATCGACCTGCTCGAAGGCAAGCGAAGGAATATCTGACGACTACTTCGCCGCCAGCATCGCCTTGGCGCTGTCGGCATCTGTGATCAGCACGTTGATCAGCCCGTTCTGCGCCACAGCCTGCAGGATCTTGTGCTTGTGCGGCCCGCCCGAGGCGACGATGCGGCAGCCGATGCGGCGAAAATCCTCCATCTCAGGCGCCAGAACCTGCCGGTTCAACGGATGATCGATTTCCTTGCCGGAGGCGTCGAGATAACGGCCCATCAGGTCGCCGACCGCCCCGGCTTGTCTGAGGATCTGCTCGGTCATGCCTTCCGGCAGACCGTAGCGCACCTGCAGCGACTGCTGCGACACGTCGCCGACGCTGAGGTAAGCGACATCCACCTCGCAGATCTGCTTGAACGTCCGTTGGAACACTGCCTGGGAGATGATCGCATCGCGCGATTCCGGGCTCTCGGCATAGATCGGCGCCACGAAATAGCGGCACTGGGCGTTCAGCACTTGCGCGAAGCCGCGGACGATCTCGAACGTGTTGATTTCGGAGCCCTGCGTCAGCCCGCCCATCATCGACCGCACCTTGATCTGCGGCTCGTTGAGCGAGGGAATGTGCTGGATCGTCTCGCGCAGCGTCGAGCCCCAGCCGACGCCGATCGAGGCAGGTTTCTGCGTCTGGATCAGCCGGCCGAGAAAGCCGGCGGCCCCGCGTCCGAGCACCGAATGCAGAAGCGCCGGATCCGTCGGCGTCGGCACCACGACCGCATCCTGCAGGCCGAACCGCTTGCGCAATTTCGCCTCCAGCTCGACGCTTTCGGCCAGCACGGAATCGAAGCTGATCCTGACGACGCCCGCTTCCAGCGCCTCCGATAGGATCTCGTTGACACGCCGCCGCGTGATGTTCATCCGCTCGGCGATCTGCTGCTGGGTAAGGCTTTCCACGTGATAGAGCCACGCGGCCCGCACCATCAGCTCACGATATTCCATTGTCCCCACCTTTGAAGTATCATATGTCACATGTGTGTAACATGTGTAACCTAACCCATCCAAGTCATGGCTAACCCAGACTGATGGAGATGGCCAGAACCGAAACAGGGCGGGTCGCGTGAAAGACCCGATTATGGAGGGATCCGAAACATGGCTTCGACATATGTGAAATCGATAACCGGCCTTCTTGCCGCCGGCGCGCTGCTGGTGGGCGCGACGGGTGCGACTGCCGCCGACCGAGTCAAGATCGAATGGTGGTATGCGATCTCCGGCAAGCTCGGCGATACCGTCCAGCAGCTGATCTCCGACTTCAACAAGTCGCAGGACAAGTACGAGCTCGTCGGCACGTTCAAGGGCAATTACGAAGAGACCATGGCCGCCATGGTCGCCGCATACCGCGTCAATCAGCAGCCAGCTATCCTCCAGTCTGCCGAGCGCGGGTTCATGACCATGCTGAATTCCGGCGCCGTCATCCCGGTCGATCAACTGATGGCCAAGCAAGGCTACAAGATCGACTGGAACGATTTCGTCAAGCCGGTCGCAGGCTTCTACATCGTCAACGGCAAGCCGGCAGCACTTCCCTTCAACTCGTCGACGCCGATCCTCTGGTACAATGCCGATGCCTTCAAGGCCGCCGGCTTCGACGCGCCGTCCGACACCTGGCAGGGCCTCGAAAAGCAGCTTTATGCACTGAAGGAAAAGAAGATCACCGATTGCTCGATGGCGCTGCCGGGTGATTTCCAGTGGAGCCTGATCGAGAACTATTCGGCGATCAACAACTATCCCTTCGCCACCAGGGCCAATGGGTATGCCGGCCTCGACACCGAATTTGTCTACAACAAGACCGGTGTTGTCGGCCAGGTTGCCCGTCTCAAGAAGTGGGTTGATGACGGCGTGCTGAAAATCGCCGGCCAGGGCGTTGCCCCGATCAGCCTTTTCACCTCCGGCACCTGCGCGACGATCATCAATTCCACCGCCAGCCATTCCGGCGTCGAAGCCGATGCCAAGTTCAAGTGGAGCGCTGCGGTTATGCCGCATGAGGAAGGCGCCGATGTCAGGAACGGCACGATCGGCGGTGCATCGCTCTGGGCTGTCAAGGGCAAGTCGGAAGAGGTTCAGGCAGGCGTCGCAGCTTTCTTCAACTTCGTTGCCCAGCCTGATACCCAGGAATGGTGGAGCAAGGCGACCGGCTACGTTCCCGTCACCAATGCGGCCTATCAGAAGATGAAGGCTGAAGGTTATTTCAAGGATCACCCGACCCGCGAAATTGCCATCGAGCAGCTGTCGCGCGGCGAGCCGACCGACAATTCCCGCGGCTTCCGCTTCGGCAACCACAACCAGTCGACCGCCATCCTGATCGAGGAAATCCAGGCCGTGTGGACCGGCAAAAAGACGCCGCAGGAAGCGCTCGACAGTTCCGTCAAGCGCGGCAACGAAATCCTGCGCCAGTACGAGAAGCTCCATGCCGGCAAGTGATGCCATCATGATGGAGAACGAGGGCGTGGCGACAAGCCCCCGTTTGCCCTTGCGGCGGAGCCTCAGCTCCCTGGTCGGGACGTCGGAAGCGGGGCTGAAGGCCTCGCATTTCCGGCGGCCCTGGCTGGCCGCCGGCCTTCTCGCGCCGCAGCTGCTGATCCTGCTCTTCTTTTTCTTCATCCCCACCTGGAAGGCTCTATCGCTCGCCTTCGTGCAGGTGGATCCGTTCGGCGGCACGATGATCTTCGTCGGGCTGGAAAACTTCACCACCCTGTTTTCGAGCCCCGAATATCGAGACAGTGCCATCCTGACGCTGTGGTTCACGGTTGTGCAATGTATCGCCACGCTCGCCATCGCCGGGCTGTTGGCCTTCGCCACCGACAACGTCATGCGCGGCCGGGCGATCTACAAGGGCGTCATCCTTCTGCCTTATGCGATCGCGCCGGCCATATCCGGCGTGCTCTGGGCTTTCCTGTTCAACCCGACCGTCGGCCCGCTCGCCCAGATGCTGCATCAGTTGGGCTTCGCCTGGGACCCGAACCGCCGGCCGTTCGACGCGCTGCTGCTGGTCTCGGTCGCGGCGGTCTGGAAACATGTCTGCTATGATTACATCTTCCTCGTCGCCGCGTTTCTGGCCGTGCCTGCCTCAGTGATGGAAGCGGCCGCGATCGACGGCGCCCGTCCGGTCCGCCGCTTTTTCACGATGACATTGCCCATGGCGGCACCCACCATTTTCTTCCTGATCGTCATGAATTTCGTCTACGGCCTGTTCGAGACCTTCGGCATTATCGACACGGTGACGCGCGGCGGACCCGCCGGCAGCACCAACACCCTGGTCTACAAGGTTTATCAGGACGGTTTCCGGCAGCTCGACCTCGGCTCGTCTGCCGCCCAGTCGGTAATCCTGATGGCGATTGCCGTGCTCTTCACCATCCTGCAGTTCCGCGCCGTCGAGCGCAAAGTCAATTATCAGGTGTGACCATGGTCGAACGTCATACGGGCCTGTCGATCTTCTGCCATGTCGTCCTGCTGATCGGCGCAGCCGTCGTCTGCATGCCGCTCTATTTCGCTTTCGTCGCCGGTTCGCTGACGGTCGGCGAGGTGCAGCAGGTGCCGTTTCCGCTGGTTCCCGGCGGCCATTTCGTCGAAAACACCGTCCTTGCCTGGAACGAAGGCCAGTTCAGCCGGCTCTACGTCAATTCCTTCATCGTCACCGTCGGCATTGTCGTCGGCAAGCTGACGGTCTCGCTGATAGCCGGCTTCGCAGTCACCTATTTCCGCTTTCCCTTCCGTATGACCGCCTTCTGGCTGATCTTCATCTCGCTGATGCTGCCGGTCGAAGTCCGCATCATCCCGACCTATGAGGCGGTGGCCGACGCCGGCGGGCCGCTGCGGTCGTTGTTCGACGCTATCGGCCTGACGGGCTTCATAGCCGACAGGACCGGCTATCAGCTCGACGCGGCGCTGCAATGGAACATGATCAACAGTTACGGCGGCCTCATCCTGCCGCTGATCGCCTCGGCGTCCGCGACCTTCCTGTTCCGGCAGTTCTTCCTGACCGTACCGGACGAACTCTGCGAGGCGGCCAAGCTCGATGGCGCCGGTCCGTTGAAATTCTTCTGGGATGTGCTGTTGCCGCTGTCTCGCGCCAATATCGCGGCGCTGTCGATCATCCTCTTCCTCTACGGTTGGAACCAGTATCTCTGGCCGCTCCTCTTCACCACCGAGAAGTCGATGGCGACGGCGATGATCGGATTGAAGGACCTGATCCCGGTTGCCGACGCCCAACCAGCCTGGAACATCGCCATGGCCGCCTCTTTTTTTGTGATGGCGCCGCCCGCGCTCGTCATCCTTCTGATGCAACGCTGGTTCACCAAAGGTCTGGTAGACTCCAGCAAATAGAAATGAGGTATTTCCAATGACCAATCCCATCATCGTCGGCCATCGCGGCGCCCGCAATCTCTGGGCGGAGAACAGCCTGACCGGCTTTCGCAACCTTCTCGACCTCGAAGTCGAATCGGTCGAATTCGACGTGCACCTGAGCGCCACCGGCGAACTCCTCGTCATCCATGACGCGACGCTCGACCGCACTACCGAACGCTCCGGCCGGGTAAGCGAACTTGCCGCCGGCGAATACCGCTCGGTGATCCTCAAGGGCACCGATGAGCACATTCCGACGCTCGAAGACGTGCTCGAAATCTACGCGTCGACCGGCCTCGAACTGCATGTGGAACTGAAGGCCGACGCCGACGGCACGCCCTATGAAGGCCTCGAAGCCAGGGCTGCCGCGATGCTCGATCGTTTCGGCGTTGCGGAGAATTCCTTCCTGACCAGCTTCAGCAGTGAAGTCCTGAAGACGATCGGCGAGGTCGCGCCGCATATCCGCCGGCTGTCGTCGCTCAATCACAAATCCGTCCAGGCTCTCGGCTTGCGCCAGTCCGTCGAAGCCATGCTGCGGGTCTCCGACGTGCTGGCGATCGAAAAGGCGCTGCTTCTGGAGGAATGGGAATTGCTCTCCGCGCTTGTCCCACCCGAAAAGCTCGGCGTCTGGGTTCCGAACGAATTGGAAGACCTGTCCTTCTGGCTTAAGCGCCCGCTCCGCCAGATTACCACTGACCGCCCGGACCTTGCGGTCAAGGCTCGCGAAGGACTGTTCGATGCCGCTCATTGATCGTCGAAGCCTGCTGCTGGGCGGATTGGCGGCGGCTGCCATCTGGCGACCGCTCGGCTCCGCACGGGCGGCAAGCTTCAGCACTGATCCCTTCGCTCTCGGTGTCGCCTCCGGTGCGCCGAGGGCCGACAGCGTCGTCCTTTGGACGCGGCTGATCCTGGAGAACGCATCGCCCGCCGCCGCCGATCCCTTTGCCCCGGCGCCGAAGCAGAACCTCGATCCGATCGACGTGGAGTGGACGGTCGTCGAGGACGAGGCTTTTTCAAAGCCGGTCCGGTCAGGCCTATTCCGTGCAGTCCCCGAATTCGCCCATTCCGTGCATGTCGAGGTCACGGGCCTTCAACCCGGCCGCTGGTATTTCTACCGTTTCCGCTCCGGCAATGCGACGAGCCCGGTCGGCCGCACCCGAACAGCACCGGCCGACAGCGTCAATTCGCTTCGCCTCGCCTTCGCCTCCTGCCAGCAATACGAGCAGGGTTTCTACAGCGCCTATGCCGACATGGCCGGCCGCGACCTCGATCTCGTCGTCCATCTCGGAGATTACATCTATGAGCGGAGTTATGGCGCGCAGCTCGTGCGCAAGCACCAGACCGGCATACCATCGATGCTCTACGAATTCCGCGACCGTTATGCTCTCTACAAATCCGACCCGCAACTACAGGCCGCCCACGCCGCCTTTCCCTGGCTCGCCGTCTGGGACGATCACGAGGTTACCAACAATTACGCCAATGACCGCGCCCCCGATGCGCCGAATCCGGCCGAATTCCTTGCCCGCCGCCGCGCCGCATATCAGGCCTGGTTCGAGCACATGCCGGTGCATCCGAGCCTTGCCGCCGGATTCGATGCGTTCCGCATCTACGACCACTATCGGTTCGGCAATCTGGCTGGCGTGACGCTTCTCGACACGCGGCAATACCGCTCGCCGGAACTCGAGGGTTCCGCCGGCGACGATCGGCCGGAGCGGACCATGCTCGGCCCCGCACAGGAAGAATGGCTCGGCAAGACGCTTGGTACCAGCCAGGCGAAATGGAACATCATCGCCCAGCAGACCCTGCTTGCCGAACGCGACACCAAGGCCGGGCCCGCTACGGCATACAATCTCGACGGCTGGGACGGCTATCGCGCCGCCCGCGGTCGTCTGCTGGAGGCGGTGCAGACCTCGGCGGTCGAGAACCCGGTAATCATCGGCGGTGATCTGCATGCCTTCTACGCCGCTGATGTGAAGCGCGATTTCGCCGACGAAAAGGTCCAGGCAATCGCCAGTGAATTCGTCTGCGGCTCGATCACCTCGGACGCGCCGTCTGCCGCAAGCCTTGCGACCGCACTTGCCGAAAACCCGCATCTCAAGTTTGCCTCGGACAAGCATGGTTATGCGATCATGCGCTTGAGCGAGCGGTCGGCCGAGGTGGATTTCATCGGTGTCGCCGACCGCAAGCAGCAGAATTCCCCCGCCTCCGTTTTCCAGAGCTTTGCCGTCGCCGACGGTGCAGCCGGCGTCAATCGGCTTTGACGCCTCACCCAAGTTGGACTTTCATGCAGATAGATCTCCTGATTTTCGATTGTGACGGCGTCCTGATCAACAGCGAGCCGATCGCCAGCCGCACGCTTGCCAAGGCCCTGCAGGATGCCGGCGCCGCGATCACCACCGAAGAGGTGCTGGCCCGCTTCACCGGCAATTCGGCGAGCGTCATCCGCCGCATCTGCACCGAAGAGCTTGGCATTGCCGATCTGGATACGGTCCTCGAGGCCTGGCATCTCGATATCTATCCGGAATTCGCCCGCTCGCTGGAACCGATGCCCGGTATCGAAAGCCTCGTTCGCTCGTTACCGCATCGCAAATGCGTCGCCTCCAACAGTTCGACGGACCGGCTGTCGAAAAGCCTTGGTCTTTTGCCCCTCTGGAACGCTTTTGCGCCCTCCATCTTCAGCGCCGACATGGTGGCACGGCCGAAACCCGCGCCGGATCTCTTCCATCTCTGCGCCGAAACCCTGTCCGCCGATGCGGCCCGTTGCGTGGTGATAGACGACAGCGCCCATGGAATCACCGGGGCGAGGGCGGCGGGCATGACGGCGATCGGTTTTGTCGATCCCGCCGATCCGCGGCCCGGCCGCGTGAAAACCCTGGCAGAAGCAGGAGCGATTTTCGTGGCGACCGGGGCCGACGAGCTTCAGGAAGCGCTTGCCCGCCTTGAAGCGCCACTGACCGTCGAAGCCTGAGCGGCCACCTTCCAGACATCCGGCAATAAAAAATCCAGGGTGTCATCCGCCTGTAAAACTCCGGCCCTAAGAAACCCCCAGCGAGATTGCACGGCTGTGCAAAAGGGGGTTCGATGGAACGGGACGGTTTTCTGGAATTGCGCGGTGTCGCCAGCCGTTATGGCGCCACGCAGGTTCTGACCGATATCGATCTGTCGATCGCCAAGGGCGAATTCGTGGCGCTGCTCGGTTCGTCCGGCTGCGGCAAGACCACGCTTCTGCGCTTGCTCGCCGGCTTCATCGGGCCCTCGGCCGGCGAAGTGAAGGTGCGCCATCGCGACGTGACTTACCTTCCGCCCGACAAACGCGGCATGGCGCTGGTTTTCCAATCCTATGCGCTTTGGCCTCACATGACGGTGGCGCAGAACATCGGTTACGGACTGAAGCTGAAGGGCGTTTCGCGCAGCGAGATCGCTACTCGTGTTGCCGCCATGCAGTCGCTGCTCGGCCTTGATGGGCTGGAGATGCGCAAGCCGCAGGCGTTGTCAGGAGGCCAGCGCCAGCGTGTCGCGCTCGGTCGGGCGCTCGCCATCGATCCGGAAATCCTGCTGCTCGACGAGCCGCTGTCGAACCTCGACGCACGCATCCGCCTGACTGTGCGCCACGAGTTGCGGGCGCTGCAGAAGCGGCTTGGGATCACCGCGATCCATGTTACCCACGACCGCGAGGAGGCTATGGTGATGGCCGACCGGATCATCATCCTGAATGCAGGCAGGATCGCTCAACAGGGCACGCCGGAGGAAGTCTATAACCGTCCCGCCTCAGCCTTCGTCGCCGCCTTCATGGGTGCCGAAAATGTGCTTCTCCTGAACGGTGCGCCGCAGAGTGACCAGTTCGCGATCGCCGTCGGCCCGGCCAATGCGGCCTGTTCCGTGCCGCTGCTCGGCCGTCCGCTGGCCGCCGGTCCGGTCGAAGCTCGCTTCCGCCCGGAG
>NZ_JALBGW010000092.1:0-18793 GCF_023006485.1 Neorhizobium sp. BETTINA12A | reverse complement strand
CGCCTGGCGGTAGGCGTCCGCGGCCGTGCCGAGACCAGCCTTGTCGCGATATTCGCCTAGCCGGAACCAGCCGGCGGCCCAGCCGGGCGTCAGTTCGAGCGCCTGTTCGATCAGTTCCGCCGCAGCCGCGAAATCCCCGCCCTCCGCCAGCATGCGGGCGTAATCGGCGCGGCGATCGGCGGTGGCATCGCCCGAGGAGAATTGGCTGGAAAACGGGCTGGGCGACATGGACGATCCTCTAAGGTGGAGGTTCTTTGCCGAAGCCACAAAAAAACTCAAGTTCTATCTGAGGGGAAACGCTTGCGGTGGCAACGGCTGCCGACTATCTCTCATTTGCAATTCGGAGAAGGACAAGGATGGCGGACGGGGTCAACAAGTTCCTGGGCGATACGCCAGGTCGCACGATCGTCAAGCTGATCGTGGTGTGCCTGGTGGTGGGTTTCGTGCTGGCATTCTTCGGCTTCACGCCGGACAATATTGTCAGCGAGATCCGCTACTGGTTCCTGGACCTCTGGTATAACGGCTTCCGGGCGCTCGGACGGGTCGGCAATTATCTCGTGCTCGGCGCGATCATCGTCATTCCGATCTTCGTTATCCTCCGCCTGATGAGCTACCGCCGCTGACATGACTTCACTGATCAAACCTTCCCGGCGGGACCTTCTCGTCTTTTCCGGCATGGCGCTGGTGCTTGCCAGCTGCTCCACGACATCAGTCCTGACGCCGACGGCCGGCGCCGAGGACGAAACGCAAGCAGCACTTCCGATGGTCAACAAGCTGCGGCAGAGCCGCGGCCTATCCACGCTGACGCTCGACATGCCGGCCCGCAAGGCAGCAGCCCGCCAGGCGGTTCGTATGGCGAAAGCCAACGAAATGAAGCACCTGATCGGTTTCGGCGACGATTTTGGCGCCCGGATGAAGAGCAATGACGTGGCGCTGCCGGCAGCCGAAAACATCGCCAGCGGGCAGGATACGGTCGCGGCCGCCATTCAGGCCTGGATCGATTCGCCCAAACATCTCGAAAACATGCTCGGCTCCTACCGGGGGCTCGGGGTTGCCATGGCACGCACCTCCACTGGCGCCCGGCCCTATTGGGCCATGGTCCTTTCCGGCTGACCGATGGAGAGCGGGAGGAGTAACCACGAGACTGGGTCGGTAAAGCCGTTCGATGTAACGCACCGGCTGGTGCTCGGCATCGCCATTCCGATGACGCTCGGGTTCCTGACGACGCCGCTGCTCGGCCTTACCGATACGGCGGTGGTCGGTCAGCTCGGCCAGGCGGAGGCGCTGGCAGGTCTGGCGATCGGCGCCATCCTCTTCGACCTCATCTATGGCAGCCTCAGCTTTTTCCGCACCTCGACCACCGGACTGGTGGCGCAGGCGTTCGGCCGAGGAGACAATAGAGAGCAGCAGGCGGTATTCTGGCGAGCCTTCTTGAGCGCGCTTGGCCTTGGCGTGATCATGCTGGCGCTCTCGCCGCTAATCCTTCGATACGCGCCGGACCT
Organism: Neorhizobium sp. BETTINA12A; assembly: GCF_023006485.1. NCBI lineage: Bacteria > Pseudomonadati > Pseudomonadota > Alphaproteobacteria > Hyphomicrobiales > Rhizobiaceae > Neorhizobium > Neorhizobium sp. BETTINA12A. Next base: position 17,291 of record NZ_JALBGW010000092.1, on the reverse strand, counting down.
GATGACCAGCGATCCGACCGTCGCCGAGGTGACACGGCGTTATTTCGCGATCCGGGTACTGACCAGCCCGGCGACCTTCGCCAATTTCGCGATCCTCGGCTTCGTCCTCGGGCGGGGCCAGGGCGTGCTCGGGCTGACGCTGCAGATCATCCTCAACGGCACCAATATTGTGCTCGCCATCCTGTTCGGCCTAGTGTTGGGCTGGGGTGTGGCGGGCGTCGCCTGGGCGACCGCGACGGCGGAAGTGACCGCCGTGGTGATCGGCCTTGTCATCGTCAGCCGGCAATTCTCCGCCGCCGACCGGCCGACGCGCGCGGACATTTTCGACGCCGCCAAGCTGCGCCAGCTCTTCCAGCTCAATGCCGACATCCTGATCCGCTCGCTGATATTGAACGGCGCATTTGCGGTGCTGACCCGCGTCGGATCGAGCTTCGGGGCTGTGACGCTGGCGGCGAATGCGGTGCTGATGAACATCTTCATGCTCTCGGCCTTCTTCCTCGACGGGCTCGCGGGCGCCGCCGAACAGCTCGCCGGCCGAGCGGTGGGCGCGAAGTACCGACCGTCCTTCGATCGGGCGCTGAAACTGACCGGCCTCTGGTCCTTCGTGATGGCGGGCGTGGTCGGACTGTTCTTCGTGGTCTTCGGCCAGCCGATCATCGAGCTTCTGACCACCTCGCAAGACGTGCGGCAGGAGGCTTATGTCTATCTCTGCTGGGCGGCCGTGACCGGCTTGTCCGGCGCGCTCGCCTTCCAGATGGATGGGGTGTTCATTGGCGCCACCTGGTCACGCGAGATGCGCAACATGATGCTCGTCTCATTCGCGGGCTATTGCGTCAGTCTCGCCGTGCTCGTGCCGATGATCGGCAACCACGGGCTCTGGTTGTCGCTCAACCTGTTCCTGCTGATGCGCGGCTTTTTCCTGGCAGCCATGGTGCCGCGCAAGGCGCGTCAGAGTTTCGTCTCCGCCCATTGATCGAGGCGGCTATCGCGCAGCTCGCGGATCGAGGAGACCTTTTCCCGGTCGAGAAGGGCCGAAAGCCCCTTGACGATCGTCGCCGGCAGCCCGGGGCCTTCATAGACCATGCAGGAATAGAACTGCACGAGGTCGGCACCGGCGCGGATCTTCTCAAGCGCATCCGCCGCACTCGAAATGCCGCCGACGCCGATGACGGCGAGATCCGGCCCGACGCGCTTGCGGACTTTTGCGAGGACGGCCGTCGAGCGCTTGAAGAGCGGCCCGCCCGAAAGACCACCCGCTTCCTTCGCCTGGGCCTGATCCTTCAGTCCATCTCGGGCAAGTGTCGTGTTGGAAACGATCAGCCCGTCGAGCGGGTGCGCGGTCGCCTCGGCCGCGATGTCGTCGAGGCCCTCCTCGGTCAGATCGGGTGCGATCTTCAGGAAGACCGGAACGGTGCGGCCATGGCGCAGCGCTTCTTCCGCGCGGGCGGCGAGAACGGCCTCAAGCAGCGCCTTCAGGCTGTCCCGCGCCTGCAGATCGCGCAGGCCCGGTGTATTAGGCGAGGAGATGTTGACGGTGAAATAGCTGGCGAGCGCATAAAATTTGCGAATGCCGGCGACGTAGTCGGCGATCCTGTCGACCGCATCCTTGTTGGCGCCGATATTGACGCCGACGATGCCCGGCGCATTGCGCCGCGCGGTCAGGCGCGTGAACGCCGCCTCATGGCCCTCGTTGTTGAAGCCGAGCCGGTTGATGACGCCGCGGTCCTCCACCAGGCGGAAGATGCGCGGCTTGTCGTTGCCCGTCTGAGCCTTCGGCGTCACGGTGCCGATCTCGGTAAAACCGAAGCCGAGCTTCAGCATGGCGTCCGGCACCTCGGCGTTCTTGTCATAACCGGCAGCAAGCCCAATCGGGTTTGCAAACCGGATTCCGGCGACGGTCTGGGCAAGCCGCGGATCAGCGGCCAAGCGGCAGGCGGGCACGAGACCGGTCTTCAACGCGGCGATCGACAGGCCGTGGGCGGTTTCCGGATCGAAAACAAAGAGGCTGCGCGAGGCAAGTCCGGCGAAGGGGCCGATCATGGCATTTTCTCCGGAAAGGCATGCAGGCCGTCGACCCCGATCAGCAGCGGCATCTCCCAGAGGACCGAGGACACCGGAAGCGTGCCGTAAAGATGCGGGAAAAGATCGCCGCCGCGCGAGGCTTCGTATTTCAGTTCCTCGCCGAGCAGGGTTGCATCGACCGCAACCAGCATCAGGCCCGAGACGCCGGCGAAATGCAGCCTGGCGGTCTCCTTGGCCTGTGTCCCGGTCGAAAAATGGATAAAGCCGTCCTTCAGGTCGATTTCGGCGCCTTCGAAGACACCTTTCTGCTTTGCCTGACGCCAAAGCGTTTCCGGCACGATCTTGTACACTATATCCGTCATCATCAACTCTCGGAGACCTGCTATTCTCCGACCGTTTGCCGCAAAGCCCGGCGCTTGTCCACCGTTACAGCAGGAGGACCACAACATGAAAACGCTCGCATTGACGACTTGCGCACTGCTCGTGCCGCTCGCCGCCTCGGCGCAGCAGCCGCAGACCAACCGTTTCCAGCTTCAGCGCACCGAAACCGGCATCGTCCGGCTGGATACCGAAACCGGCGCGATGACGCTCTGCCGCGACGAGAACGGCACGCTCGCCTGCCGCATGCAGCCCGACGAAAGGGCGGCCTACGAACAGGAACTCGACCGGCTGGCAAAACGGGTCACCGCGCTCGAGGAGCGGCTCAGCAACATCCCGCCGGATGCCTTGCCGAAAGCGCTGCCGAGCGATGCGGAAGTCGATCGGTCGCTATCGATCATGGAGAAGTTCATGCGGCGCTTCATGGCGATCGTCGGTGAGTTCGCGAACGAAAAAGAACCCGATAAACCACAGCCCAATCGTACGTGATTTCCCGCACTTGTTTCGGGTCTGGGAGAGGTTTACAACCTACCAAGATTCATTGGCACGACTATGCTCTTGGGAGGGGGCGTGGAAATGCAGACACTCACGATCATCATCGCAGACGACCACCCGCTGTTTCGCGGCGCGCTCAGCCATTCGGTGCGGGGCATTGCCGAAGAACTCGTGATCATCGAGGCTGGCGATTTCGAGGCGGCGCGACGGGCGGCCGAAAACAATCCCGATGCCGACCTGATGCTGCTCGACCTGGCGATGCCAGGGGTCAGCGGCTTTTCCGGACTGATGTCGCTCCGCGCCGAATTTTCCGGCCTGCCGATCGTCATCGTCTCGGCCAGCGACGATTGCGCCACCATCCGCAGGGCGCTGGAACTCGGCGCCTCCGGCTTCATCTCGAAATCCTCCGGGCTCGACGATATCCGCGCCGGCATCCAGGCGGTGCTGAGAGGCGACATCTGGGTGCCGGAAGGCTACCTCACCGCACCGGACGAAGATCCGGGCCTCACCGAGATCATCGAGCGGCTGAAGACGCTGACGCCGCAGCAGAACCGCGTGCTTTCCATGCTCGGCGAGGGGCTGCTCAACAAGCAGATCGCCTATGAACTCGGCGTCTCCGAGGCGACCATCAAGGCACATGTGTCGGCAATCCTCCTGAAGCTCAATGTCGACAGCCGCACCCAGGCGGTAATCAAGCTCGGCAAGATCAACATGGCGCTGGTGGCCTGACGAGGGCCGCCGCGGGAACAGGATTTTATTCCTCTCGTCCCTTTACGCGAAGCTGCGGTTCCGTTAAAATTCGGGGTGTGCGCGCGAGCCGGCAGCCCGCTGGAACGGAGCGTTCGAGAGTCTGGTCGACAAAAGTCTGATCGGTCAAGGGCGAGAGGTTCGCAGAGCGCTGGCTTGTCCGGCTTGTCTCGCGCACCGGTCACGGGTACGGACGACGATGCTGTCACATGATACGATCTGGAGCGCGATCGATACGCTCGCCCAACGCCACCAGCTGACGCCCTCCGGACTGGCGCGGCGCGCCGGCCTCGATCCCACCTCATTCAACAAGTCGAAACGGCTCGGGCCGGACGGGCGGCTGCGCTGGCCCTCGACGGAATCGATCGCCAAGGTGCTCGAAGCGACGGGTGCCACGATCGACCAGTTCATGAGCTACCTGCCCGCCGTTCCCGGCCGCTCCTCGATCCCGGATGGCAATTTCCCGCCGCAGGGCGGCTCCATCCCGCTGCTCGGATTTGCGCAGGCCGGCGCCGGCGGCTTTTTCGACGATGGCGGGTTTCCGGCCGGCCAGGGCTGGGACGTGGTGGAATTTCCGGTCGACCCGTCCCGCAAGGCCGGCGTCTATGCGCTGGAAATCCAGGGCGAATCGATGATGCCGCTTTATCGCGACGGCGACGTGCTGATCGTCGAGCCGGGCGCGCAGGTTCGCCGCGGCGACCGCGTGGTGCTCAAGACCAAGGAAGGCGAGGTGATGGCAAAAGTGCTCGCCCGCCAGAGCGCCCGGACCGTGGAACTGCTCTCGCTCAACCCGGAACATCCGAACCGCAGCTTCGATCTCTCCGACGTGGAATGGATCGCCCGCATCATCTGGGCGAGCCAGTGATCTTGAATAGCGGGTAGGAAACTGCTCCTACTCGCCGATCAATAAAGCCCGTTCGGGAAATAACGCAGGTAGATATCCTGCAGGCGGCCGTTGCGCGACAGAACGCTGAGCGCCTGGTCGACGGCGGCTGTCAGGAGCGGGTCGTTCTTGCGCAGCATGATCGACAGGCCTTCGCCGAGGAATTTCTCCGAGAGATAGGGACCGTCGAAGAGGGCGCAGCATTTCGCCGAACCTTCGCCGGCGACCCAGAAGGGCAGTCTCAGGCCATCGGAAAAGACGGCATCCACCCTTCCCGTCTTCAAGGCCTCCAGCATCGCCTCGTAATTGTCGAACGGTGTGGCGGTGACCTTCGGGAAAAACGCCTTCAGCATCAGTTCGTGGGCGGTGCCCCGGACGACGCCAACCGGCTTGCCGGAAAGTGCTGCCGCCGTATCGCCATCGATCCTGGCCTTCAGGTTGCGGGCGAAACGCGCGGGCACGCCGAGATAAGGCCGCGAGAAGGCGAACCGCTGGCGCCGCTCCGGCGTCACGGCGATGCCGGCGATGACGGCTTCGCCGGCCCCCCCTTCCAGGGTCTTTTCCAGTTCTTCGAAGGGCAGCGCCTGGATCTGGCACTTCGCCTCGATCTTTAGTTCAGCACAGATTTCACGGGCAAGGTCGATATTGAAGCCGGCAAGCCTGCCGGTCTGGTCGGCGAAATTGAATGGCGGGAAATCGACGCTGGTCAGGATCCGCACCCGGATGATCGTGGAAAGATCAGGGCGGGCGAGCCGCTCCTTGGCATCGAACATCAAAGGCAGCGGATTGCTGCCTTCGGCAGCACGGGCCGGGATGGCGGCGGAAACGATCCCGCCGGCCACAAGGCAAAGCTGCAGAAGATTGAAAAACCCCTTGATTTTCGGGGATGCAATCATGGGATGCATCTCTATGATCCAGATCGGGACAGGTTGGGGCGTTCGCTTGCGGGCGGTGTAGCAGAAACATGCGGTTAGGGGAATATCCGCCAGCAGCGCTGCCGGTGCAAGACGATGCGCGGCATAATCCGGCGCCGCGCGGAAACCTGTCGGCCGACCAGAGCACTGCTGCCGACGATCCGGAACTCGTCGCCCTTTCGGCGCTCGGCTTTTCGAAGCCATTGCTTGCGACGCTCACCGACAAGGCGCGGCGCAACGGCACCAGCATCGAAAGCGAGCTGCTTCACAGCCGTCAGGTTGATGAGGCGGCCTATTACGGCGCCATGGCGCGCTACCTTCGCCTGCCCTTCATCGCGGAGATCGATCCGGGCTCAGTCGCCGATATGCCGGGGCTCGACACGCAGTTGCAACGCCCGAACCAGGTCAGGATCAACCATCGGCACAAGGCGCCGCAGGTGGCGGTCGTGCCCGAAGCGATGCGGCTTGCCGACCTCAAGGCGGCACTGCTTGCAATGCCGCTGCTCGGGCAGGACCTTGCGATCACCACTCCATCGGCAATCCGCAGAGCTGTCTGGAGAACCGGCGCGGCGCGGCGCGTGCGCGAGACGATTGACGGGCTTTTCGACCGTTTTCCCGAGTTTTCGGCCCGCATCGTGCTCTCCGGTTCTCAGGGGTTTTATGCCGGACTTGGACTTGCCGCCCTTATCTTTGCGCTGATCGCAGTGCCGATCGAGACCCTGCTTTTCCTGCATATTCTTCTGTCGCTGATCTATTTCGCGTCCCTTGTCCTGCGGCTCGCCGCCTTCACCCGGCAACAATTCGCAGGGCCGGTCCCGCCAGCCGCGCCGCCTCGAGAGGATGCGCTTCCCTGTTACACGGTGATGGTCGCGCTCTACCGGGAAGCTGCGGTGGCAGAACAGCTGATAGCCAGCCTCGGGCGGCTCGACTGGCCGCCCTCCCTGCTCGACATCAAGCTCGTCTGCGAGGCAGACGACCAGGGTACAATTGCTGCGCTGAAGGCGCTGAAGCCCGCCTGGCATTTCGAGATCGTCGAGGTGCCGCCCGCGACGCCGCGCACGAAACCCAAGGCGCTCAGCTATGCATTGATGGCTGCTCGAGGCGAGTTTCTGGTGATCTACGACGCAGAGGACAGGCCGCATCCGCAGCAATTGCGCGAGGCCTATGCACGCTTCCGCGCCTCGGCAGCGGAAGTCGCCTGCCTTCAGGCGCCGCTGATCATCACCAATGCCCGGGAATCCTGGATCAGCGCGTTGTTTTCGCTCGAATATTGCGGCCTCTTCCGCGGGCTGCTGCCGATGCTGGCGCGCAGACAGATGCCGCTGCCGCTCGGCGGCACGTCCAATCATTTCCGAACCCAAGCGCTCCGTGCCGCCAGCGGCTGGGATCCCTTCAACGTCACCGAGGACGCCGATCTCGGTTTTCGCCTGTATCGCCTCGGCTATCACTCGGATGTCATCACCCGCCAGACACTTGAAGACGCACCGACCACGATGCACGTGTGGATGGGCCAGCGCAGCCGCTGGTTCAAAGGTTGGCTGCAGACCTGGCTGGTGCTGATGCGCGACCCGCGCCGGCTGATTGGCGAGATGGGGTTTCCAGCCTTCTGCATCTTTCAGCTGATGATCGGCGGCATGCTGGTCTCGTCGCTCCTGCATCCGCTGATCATCATCTTCATGGGCGTTGGCACTTATTCCATGCTGGACGCGCCGGCGGACGGCATTCCAGCCGGGGTGCTTTCGCTTTTCATCATCGACACCATCAACATCCTCGGCAGTTATCTGATCTTCGTCGGGCTCGGGAGAGGCCCGATGGTCGAGCACGAACGGCGACTGGTCGGCTGGCGCTGGGTCGGCGTGCCGCTCTACTGGATGATGACCTCGGCCGCCGCCTGGCGGGCAGTAATCGAGCTGCGGTCAAAGCCCTTCTTCTGGAACAAGACGCCGCACCGGCCGACCGGCAAAAGGACCTGATCCACGATCACGCCTCGCACGCCGGAACATTTCCGCTCCCCGGACGTCAGGTATAAGGCTCTGACTATGGAGGAGACCCATGCATACCTATTACCGTTATCACGGCGGCGCATCCGCGCCCGGCGCTCTCATCATCAAGTTCTATCACTCCGGCGACCAGATCCGCGGCTTCATTCGCAAGATCGCCGAGCCCTCCGAAGACGACGCGATTTTTCCGGGCGAGGAAATGGAGCCCGAAGCCGCCTTCCGAATGGCTGAAAACAAGAACCGCGGACCGGACAAGCCGCCGATCTTCGTCGAGCTTTCCGAAGGGGTGCAGTGGGACCCGGCCTGGGGCAGATTGATGTGAAGTCGGCAGGGATGACAGACCGAAAATTTACGCGCAGGAAACGGCCGCGTCAGTTATTGCGGCACTCAAAGCTGGCCGCGCTGTCGGCATTCCCCTCTCCCTTGTATTGCGCGTGGGACGGGTAGGGGCATAGCGGTCGTGTGCGGTTCGGAAAAGCCTTGCCCGAGGCTTCGACGCTTTGTGGAGCTTCATCTTTTTCCACCCAGTCGATCAGCCTGGTCAACATGTCGAACTGGTCGAGACCGGCTGGTCCGCCGCTGCAATGGCTCATGCCCGGAACGAGATAGAGCTTGGCCCAGTCCTCCACCCGCTTGCCTGTCTTGGTCGCAGTGCTCATCCGGTTGAAGAAACCGACCGTATCGTTGGAGGAAAACCACGGATCACTCACCCCATGGAAGAAGATGATCTTGCTTCCTCGGGCGGCGAAGGAACTGAGATCCGCCCATTGGTCGGCGTTGATCAGCCGCTGCTGCGGATCGCCGATATCGGCTTTCTCGACGGCATCGTCCACATCGAAACTCATGGCGTTGTTCTTGAACTGCCGATTGCGCTTGTCATCAAAGCGCATGAGTCCCGGAATGGGATCTGTCGTGCTCATGACGCCGGTATCGTAGGGGAACGCCACGTAGGCCGGCCGGCCCGATGCATCAAGCGTCGGCGAAAATGTCTCGGCCACGACGTCCGCCTGCTGCTTCGTGAGACAACCGTCGACTTTACCGGCAGGGCAGACAAGGCTCGCCGGGTCAAACTTGCATGCGCCCGGATTTGCGATCATTCCGTCCTCGAGGCCGTCAAGACCGTCGCAAGCCTTCAGTATTCCCTTGAGGACCAGATCGCGGTCGCCGTCCGAAAAGGCTTTCGAGCGGTCCGGCGCGCCATCGGCACCGGCTGGAGATATCTTGTTCATCGCGACGTTCTTGGCGGCGAGCGACATGTTCGAACGGCTTGTGCGCATGGCAGGAGCCCCGGCGATAATGCCGTCGAACAATGTGGGAAAGCGTTGCGCCGAGGCCATCGCCTCGCGGCCGCCGGTCGAGCATCCCGCAAAATAGGAGCGATCGGCGCCCTTGCCGTAGTAGGCGGCGACCAATGCCTTGCCGAGGGCCGTGACCTTCTCGACCGACCAGCCGGCGAAATTCAGCGTGGCAATCTGGTCCGCCCTGAAGGAGGCGTCCCATGCCTCGCCCTTGTGGCCGCTGTCATGGGAAATGACGGCGAAACCGCGGGAAATAGCATTTTTCCCTCCGGAGGCCACGTCCCCCACCGCCGGCCGCACGACGCCATTCAGGCCCCCGCCGCCCTGGACCAGAAACCTTCCGCTCCAATTGTCCGGCAAGGCGATCGAAAACCCGATCGCATAAGGCTTGCCGTCCGCGCCGGTCCGGTGCTCGAACGACCCGCTGACGAGACAATGCGCTGGTCCCTTGTCCTTGACGTGATCGGCGCTCGCGATCTTCATGTCGAAAGTGGGCAGCTGAAGGTTCTTCGCCGCCGAGCATTGGGCTTCGGGCGAAGAATCCGCGGCGACGGCCGGCGTCAAGCCGGGCATGAGGGCAACAAAAGCCGTGGCTACAAGCAGCTTGACCATATCCGATCGTCCTCCTCCGTGACGCAGCCTCCTCAAGCCGCGCGACAATCGCACCAGATTTCAGGCTCCCTGTCAATCAAGGCTGCACGATGTGCCCGGCCGAGTTGACCATCATCCGTCGACCGATTCCAATTGGGTCGGCGGGATAGACTTGATCGGCCACCTGATCGCGGTTCTCACATCCTTCATTGCTGCAACCCGACGCGTCGTCTCGACGAAATCGAGCACGATCTTCGATTTTTCCTCCGCATGCCAGGCGACGAGCAATTCGACTTCGGCGGGGATGTCGTCGAGCCGTCGGTAGACGAGATATGGGCTGGGATTGTGAGCGAGCCAGGACGGCGCAATCGCAATCCCGACGCCGGCCGCCACCAGGGTGCCGATCGCCAAAGTATGCGAGACCTCCTGCACGATGACCGGATAGACGCCGGCGCGGCGCAATGCCCCCATGATCGCATGATAGTAGCTCGCTCCGACAGTCGGGGCATAGGTGATGACGGGTTCGCCGGCGAAATCCTTGACCGTCAGGTTTTCCTTCTGCGCCAGCCGATGCTCCCTGGGCAGCACCGCCACGAAACCTTCCTGCAGGATATGCTCGGTCTTCAGAAAGCCTGCCGGATTGGTCGGGCGGATGAAGGCCACCTGAACCTTGTTGTTCTGGAGCAGTTCGAGCTGCTGTGCCGTGCCGAGCACCTGCACGTCGACGGTCATCGCCGGATAGCGCTTTCGAAAGTCCGAAATTACCGGCGGCAGGACATGCGATAGCGCCACATGCACACCGCTGACGGAAATCGTTCCGCTATCGTCACCGGAAATGGAACGGGTATGCGTGACCGCCCTGTCGATCCCGCCTAGGATTTCCTGGGCGTGGCGCAGGAAGATTTCGCCTGCCGGCGTCAGCTTTACGCGCCGCGTCGTGCGGCGGAAAAGCTTGGTGCCGAGGCGATCTTCGAGCTGCCGGATCTGCTGGCTGAGCGGAGCCTGCGCCATGCCGAGCTTGTCTGCGGCTCGGCTGAAATGCAGCTCTTCGGCGACGCAGGCGAAATAGTGGAGGTGACGAAATTCGATGCCGTATTTCATATCTAAAACATATCAATGCTCGCTCGATTTTGTAATAGATAATAATCTATTCCCGTGATTAGTTTTCAAAAAAAAGACGATAAAGTTGGAACAGCTGGAGCTTCGGCTCCCGGAACGGAGCGTGATGACGCGTTTCTGGGTATTAAAAATTCTGCGCACCGTGCTGACGCTTTGGTTCGTGGTGACTTTCGCATTCGTGGTCCTGAGAACGTCCGGGGATCCGGTCGTGGCACTTGTCGGCGCCGATGCCACACCTGAGGAGGTCGAACAGTTCCGCCAGCTCTGGCGTCTCGACGATCCGCTCTGGATTCAGTATTTCCGCTACGTCATCCAGATGGCGACCGGCCAGTTCGGCATTTCCTACCGCGACGGCCGCGAAGTCATCGACATCATCGTCGAGCGCGTTCCCTGGACGCTAATCCTCGGCCTTTTCTCCTATATCGGCGCCATCCTGATCGGCGTTCCAGCCGGCATCATCGCTGCCATCAAGCGCGGCTCGACCTTCGACAATCTGATCATGGCGACCGCCGTGTTCGGTTTCGCCCTGCCGAACTTCTTCCTCGGCATCCTGATGATCCTGCTCTTCTCCTTGAGCCTGCAATGGTTGCCGAGTTCCGGAACAGGAACCATCTGGCATCTGATCATGCCCGCCATCACGCTTGCGACCTTCACAGCCGGCACGCTGGCGCGGTTCACGCGCTCGGCCATGCTGGAAGTGCTGGACAAGCTCTATATCCGGGCCGCAGCCGCGAAAGGCGTCGGTTACTGGAAACGCATTATCTTCCACGCGCTGCCGAATGCCAGCATCCCGCTCGTCACCATTATCGGTCTCAATCTCGGCGAGCTGATCGGCGGCGCCATCGTCGTCGAAACGGTGTTTGCCTGGCCAGGTGTCGGCCGCCTGCTGGTGACCGCCGTCTCTTCGCGCGACCTTGCCGTCGTGCAGGGGCTGGTGCTGATCATGGCGGTGACGATGGTGCTCGCAAACCTCGTCGTCGACCTGCTCTACGGCCTCCTCGACCCGCGCATCCGCGTGCAGAATTGAAGGCCGGCAAATGAAGCGCGTTTCCCCCATTCTCGTTCTCGCCATCATTATCCTGGCGGCCGCCGTGACCGTCGCCATCATCGGCAATGTCTTCACGTCGCATGGCATGTCGCAGCAGAACCTGCTCGCCCGCCTGAAGCCCCCGGCCTTCATGACCGGCAGCAATCCGAGCTTCCCGCTCGGCACCGACCGCATCGGCCGCGACATGGTGGCAAGGGTGATCGCCGGCCTGCGGATGTCGCTTTCGGTGGCGATCGCCGGGACGATCATCGGCGCTGTCGTCGGCTCCGCGATCGGCTTCATCGCCGCGCATTTCCGCGGCTGGGTCGAGGAAGGACTGATGATGCTGGTCGACTTCCAGGCATCGCTGCCCTTCATCCTCATCACGCTGACGCTGCTTGCCTTCTTCGGCAACAGCATGACGCTGTTCATCATCCTGATGGGCCTGTTCGGATGGGAAAAATACGCCCGCCTCTCCCGCGGCGTGGTTCTGTCGGCGATCAACCAGCCCTATGCCAAGGCGATTGTCGCGCTCGGCGCCGGCAACGGCCGGCTCTATCTCAAACATGTGCTGCCGAACGTGGCGAGCGCCCTGATCGTCCAGGTGACGCTGACATTCCCGCAGATCATCCTGCTGGAAACCTCGCTCAGCTTCCTGGGTCTCGGCATCCAGGCGCCGCAGACCAGCCTCGGCCAGATCCTCGGCGACGGCCGCGATTATCTCTCGACCGCCTGGTGGATCTCGGTCTGGCCCGGCTTGGTCATTTTTCTCGTCACTCTTTCGATGAGCATCGTCGGCGACTGGCTGCGTGACCGCCTCGATCCGATGCTGCGTGCCCGAACAACCTGAAAATGCCGCTCGAATATAAATGAACAAGGGAAGGTGGAACGATGTTTACAAGACGTGAAGTGGGAAGTCTCATCCTCGGAGCGGGGGCCCTGTCGATGGTGGGCAACCTTCCGAAAGCAAACGCGGCGGAAAGGCCGTCGCTCAATATCGCGGTCGACAATCTCTGGGCCAACATGGCGACGATCAACGGTATCTCGACGACGTCGCGCCGTATCTTCCCGAATTTCTACGACAACCTCGTCGACCGCGACTACATCAAGGACGAAAACGGCCTGATCTTCGCGCCGAAGCTCGCCACCAAATGGGAGCAGAACGGCAACGTCTGGAAGTTCACCCTGCGCGAAGGCGTCAAGTTCCATGACGGCACGGAGATGACGGCGGAAGACGCGGTCTTCACGCTGTCGCCGGAACGCCTCTGGGGCGCAAAGCCGTTCGAGCCGCGCGGCAAGACTTTTACCGCCGGCTTCAAGCGCGTCGAAGCGACCGGCAAATATACGTTCGAGATCGAGACCGAGCGGCCGGACCCGAACATCCCGAGCAAGCTCACCGGTTATATCGGCTTCGTCGTGCCGAAGAAATATTACATGGAAGTCGGCGTCGATGCCTTCGGCCAGAAGCCGATCGGCACCGGTCCGTACAAGGTGACGACCTTCCGCTCCGGCGAAATCATGGTTCTCGAAGCCTTCGACGACTATTGGGACGGCCCGCCGCCGGTCAAGCAGATCTCCTGGAAGATCGTACCGGAATTCGCCGCGCGCATGGCAGGCCTGGTCTCCAAGGAATTCGACTTCATCGTCAACATTCCGACCGACCAGGAAGCGGCGCTCGAAAAATACCAGGGCGTGACGCTGAAGCGGGTTCTGGCCGACAACTACCCGGCTCTCGCCTTCAACACCCGTCCGGACCCGGTTGACAATCCGCTGGTCGATCCGAACCTGCGCTACGCCATGGTCCAGGCGATCGACATGAACGCGATCGTCCAGGCGCTCTTCAACGGCACCACGGAACATCCGGCAGTGCCCTTCAACTTCACGGAATACGGCAAATTCTATGACCCGAACTTGCCGGTCAAGCTCCCCTACGATGTCGCCGCTGCCAAGGCGCTCGTCGCCAAGACCAAATACAAGGGCGAAAAGCTCCTCTGGCATATCACCCGCCAGTATTATCCGAACTATGAGGCGGCAGCCGAAATCATGGTCGAGCAATGGCGCGAGGTCGGCATCAATGTCGAGGCGCAGATCCTCGACAATTTCGAACTCGTCTACCGCCGCCCCTACCATCTGATGAACATGTCGATGAGCTCGGATTTCATCCCCGGCGATCCCTATCAGCCGCTGTGGCTCGATTGGGGCCCGACCGCATCGCGCTCCACCGCCACCTGGAAGACCTGGGATCCGACGCCGGAATATCTGGCTGCCGGCAAGAAGTTCGACGAGGCGATCGAGTTCGAGGACCGAAAAAAAGCCTATCTGGAACTTTCGGACGCCTGGCAGAAGGTGACGCCCGGCTACTACATGTGGAAGAGCGTCTACAACTGCGCCCACCGCGCCGGCATCCAGTTCAAGTTCAAGCCGAACGGCGAAATGCGCATCTACGGCGATTACTTCAAGTTCGTATGATGAGCATCAAACGCAAGCATGCGCTGAAGGACATGACGTTCGCGGAGTTCCGCGAACGTCTTTCCGAAAAGCCCGTCATCCTGCTGCCCTTCGGAAGCCAGGAGGAACAGGGACCCCACGCCCCGATGGGCGATTTCATGCTGACCGAAGCGGTGGCGGCAAAGGTGGCGGAAGCCTCCGACGCGATCGTCGCGCCGATCATCCCGTTTGGTTATGCCGATTTCTTCAAGACCATTCCCGGCGGCATCCAGTTCCGGGCCTCGACCTTCTCGGCCGTGGTCGAGGACACCGTAACCGCATTCCTGGATCACGGCATCGAGCATATCCTGATCCTGAACGGCCATACCAGCAATGCGCCGCTTTTCGACCAGACGCTTCGCCGCATCCGCGCCGAGCGCGGCGTTTCCGTCGCCTTCATCAATCTCTGGCAGGCAATCCCGGATACCCTCTGGAGGGAGCTGCACGGCTCTTCTGCCGCCGCAGCCCGTGGCCATGGCGGCGATCCGCTGACGTCGATCTACCTGCATCTCTTCCCCGAATTGATGCGCATGGATCTCGCCCGCCCCTCGGTGCGCGAAAAAGCCTTCGGCCTGCCGACCGGCGGCGTCAACAATGTCCAGTTCGAGGGCATGCCGGTGCATGTGCCGCTCAATTGCGATGAGGTGAATGCCGATGGCATGCTCGGCGGCGATCCGCTGCTCGCCAGTGCCGAAAAGGGAGAGAAAATGGTCGAACATCTCGTCGGCTTCTGCGCCCGCTTCGTCGAGCACCTGCGCCGCTGCGACATGCGCTCGGTGACGGCCTTTTCACCGCAGACGGAAAAGGCGGCCTCATGAGCAACGAGCGGCTTTCCATCGAACATCTGAACGTGCCGCTGCCACGCGGCGCCGATCGCGCCTTTGCGGTTGAAGACCTGTCGCTGTCGGTCAGCAAGGGCGAAATCCTCTGCATCGTCGGCGAATCCGGCTCCGGCAAATCGCTGACCGCACTCGCCACAATGGGGCTCCTGCCCCGCAACCTCGGGCGGCCGGCGGGCAAGGTGATGTTCGAGGGCAAGGACCTGCTGACCCTCGACGAGGCGACCCGCCGGGACATTACCGGTCGGCGCATCGCCATGATCTTCCAGGAGCCGACGGCGGCACTCAACCCGATCTTCCGGGTTGGCGAACAGGTGTCGGAGACATTCCGCATCCACACGTCGCTGAGTGGGGCCGAGATCCGCAAGAAGGTGATCGATCTCTTCCGCGAAGTTCAGCTCCCAAATCCCGAGCAGATCTACCATTCCTATCCGCATCAGCTTTCCGGCGGCCAGTGCCAGCGGGTGATGATCGCCACCGCCCTCGCCATTGATCCGTCCGTGCTGATCGCCGACGAGCCGACCACCGCGCTCGATGTCACCACCCAGGCGCAGATCCTCAAGCTGATGCTGGAGCTTCGCGCCAAACACGATACCGGCATCATCTTCATCACCCATGATTTCGGCGTCGTCGCCGAGATCGCCGATCGCGTCGCCGTCATGCAGACAGGCAAGCTGGTCGAGATCGGCACGCGTGACGAGATCCTCAACCACCCCAGGCAAGACTATACCCGTCGCCTGCTCGCTGCCGTGCCGACGCTGACGCCGCGGAAAGAACGCGAGGGCCTCGGCAACCCCGTGTTGATCGCCAGGAACATCGTCAAGACATTCGCCCGCTCCGGCCTCTTCGGCGGCGGCCGCACCGTGAAGGCGGTGGACGACGTCGACATCACCATCCGCCGCGGCGAGACGCTGGGCTTGGTCGGCGAATCCGGTTCCGGCAAGTCGACGCTGGCGCAATGCGTCATCCGCCTCGTGCAGCCGGAAAGCGGCGACATCCTGATCTCCGGCGGAGATTTTGCCGGCCTCAACGGCAAGGCGCTGCGCGAGGCACGCCGCAAGGTTCAGATCGTCTTCCAGGATCCGTACACCGCACTCGATCCGCGGCAGAAGGTCGGAGATTCCATCGCCGAAGGCCCGGTCATCCACGGCCTAGACCGCAAGGCGGCGATGGCGCGCGCCCTCGACCTGCTCGAAGCCTGCGGCCTCGACCGCGCTTCGGCCACCCGTTTCCCACACGAGTTCTCTGGCGGCCAGCGGCAGCGCATCTGCATCGCCCGCGCACTCGCGGTCGAACCGGAATTGCTGATCGCCGACGAGAGTGTCTCCGCCCTCGACGTCTCTGTGCAGGCGCAGGTGTTGAAACTGCTCGCCGACATGCAGGAGAGACTTGGGTTCGGCATCCTGTTCATCACCCACGACCTCAGGGTCGCGAGCCAGATCTGCGACAACATCGCGGTGATGCGCAACGGACGGATCGTCGAACGGGGCGATCCGGCCTCGCTGTTCGGTGCGCCGAAGGAAACCTACACGAAGGAACTGCTCGCCGCCGTGCCCGGCAAGGGCTGGCAGCGTCACGCCAGTGAAAACGAGGCCGGGACGGTAAAATCCCGGGAGGAAACCCCATGAAGAAATATCATATCGGCAGCGTGCCGACACAGGTCGACCCGGAACTGATCGCCAAATTCGAAAGCGTCGAAGTGGCGACCATCGGCCATTTTCGCCACCGCGGTTTCGTGAATCATTCGATTTCCCCCGTTGTCGAGCCGGGCAGGACGCTGGTCGGCACGGCGGTAACGGTGGCGATCCCGGCAACCGACTCCACCCTTCTCCACCACGCGATCGGTTTCATCCGCCCCGGCGATTTCCTGTTCGTCGACAGGCTCGGTGACGACCGGCATGCCTGCATCGGCGGCGGCGTCGCCTTCGCGATCAAGAACGCCGGCGCCATCGGCGTCGTGCTCGACGGTCCCTGCACCGATGTCGAGGAAATTCTTGAACTCGATCTGCCGTTCTGGTCACGCGGTGTCTCCGGTATCACCACACGGCTCAACGATCTCGGCGGCTCGCTCAACCTGCCGATCTCCTGCGGCAACGTCCCGGTCATGCCGGGCGATATCGTGGTTGCCGATGCAAGCGGCGTCGTGGTGATCCCGGTCGATGAAGCTGAAGATGTCGTCGAGGAGGCGATCGCGCGTCAGGCACGGGCGGGCCGCAACAAGGACAAGATCGCAGCCGGCGAAAAGCTCGGCGATCTCTCGGGTGCCAGCCGTCTGGTTGCCGCTGCGCTGGAGCCTAAATGATGGAAAATCCGCAATACAATCATCTCCGCGTCGAGCGCGGCGTCTATCGCAAGGTCGCCGGCGTCAGCGAACGCGGCGTCGTTACCTCCCAGCACTCCGCGGCGTACGAGGCTGGGGAGGCTGTCCTGTCAGCTTGCGGCAATGCCGTCGACGCTTCCGTGACCGCAGCCTTCACCTTGCAGACCTTCG
>NZ_JALBGW010000091.1:0-18958 GCF_023006485.1 Neorhizobium sp. BETTINA12A | reverse complement strand
GGCCCTGGCAGTCCCGAACCGTCGCGCCTTCCGGCGCGCCCGGGTTCTGTGCGTCCTTCCCGGCGGCGAGGATGCGGCCGTCGGCGCCGATGATGATCGTGCCGGTCTCGTCGAGATTGCGCGACGGGTCGATGATGCGGAGGTTCTTGAGGACGGTAGGGGTCATGCGCGTTCTCCCTGGTTCTGGGAGACGAGCAGGGCCTCCATCACGGCCATGCGGACCGCCACCCCCATTTCCACCTGTTCCTCGATGACGCTCTGCGGACCGTCGGCCACTTCGGATGCGATCTCGACGCCGCGGTTCATCGGGCCGGGATGCATGACCAGCGCATCCGGCTTGGCAGCCTTCAGCTTTTCGGCATCGAGCCCGTAGAAGCGGAAATATTCGCGCACCGACGGCACGAAGGCGCCGGCCATCCGCTCGCGTTGCAGGCGCAGCATCATCACCACATCGGCATCCTTGAGACCTTCCTCCATGGAGTGGAAGACCTCGACGCCCATGTCCCTGATGCCCGAGGGAAGCAGCGTCGAAGGCGCCACCACGCGAACGCGCGCGCCCATGGCGTTGAGCAGAAGAATGTTCGAGCGAGCGACGCGCGAATGCAGCACGTCGCCGCAAATAGCGACGATGATGCGTGACAGCTTGCCCCTGGCACGGCGGATGGTCAGTGCGTCGAGCAGCGCCTGGGTCGGATGTTCGTGCTGGCCGTCGCCGGCATTGATCACCGAGCAGGCGACCTTTTGCGCCAGAAGTGCGGCGGCACCGGCTGAGGAATGACGCAGCACCAGCACGTCCGGGCGCATGGCATTGAGCGTCATCGCCGTATCGATCAGCGTCTCGCCCTTTTTGACCGAGGAATTGCCGACCGACATGTTCATCACATCGGCGCCGAGGCGTTTGCCGGCGAGTTCGAAGGACGATTGCGTACGGGTGGATGCTTCGAAGAACAGATTGATCTGGGTCAGCCCGCGCAGCGTGGAGGTCTTTTTCTCCCGCTGCCTGGAAATCTTCACAGCCTCGTCGGCCTTGTCGAGAAGAAAGGTGATGTCTTGTTCGGTAAGGCCCTTGATGCCAATCAGATGGCGATGAGGGAAGAAGACCATGGACACGTCTCCGCTTGCGTTCGGCGGTCTATAATGACTGCCGACAACCGCTGCAAGCGGGCGCGGGACTTATCTCACTGCTTGTTTGTCCATTGTCGCTCACAGCGGTTTCTCGACGCGGGTGCGGCCTTTTGTTGAGAACGCCAGAAATCCTGAACGGGCGCCGTTCCCAGGCCCGGTAACTTCCGCTAGAACCCGTTTCATGAACCAGATGTCGCGCGCCGAAGAAAAATTTGCCGAACTGAACCAGCCAAAACCCTGGTCCGGCATCAATGCCTACCGATCCGATCCGCTGGTCGTCGACCTGACGAGCACGCTGAACCGCACCATCCGCGAGGAATACGACCAGCTCGGCCGTTACGTCACCTCGCCGGAGGCGCAGGAACTGGCGCGCATGGCGAACGAGAACCCGCCGAAGCTGAAGACCCATGGCCCGCGCGGCGAGCGGCTCGACGTCGTCGAGTTCCACCCGGCCTGGCATGCGCTGATGCGCCGTTCGATGCAGACCGGCCTGCATTCCTCCGTCTGGGAAAACATCCCGGAAGCCAAGGGCCACGAGCACAAGGCGCGGGCGACGCGATTCTATCTGTCGGCGCAGCTCGAATGCGGCCATTTGTGCCCGCTGACCATGACCAGCGCCTCGATCGCCGCGCTGATGGCCTCGCCCCGCGTCCAGAAGGAATGGGCGCCAAAAATCCTGTCGCGCAAATACGATTCGACGAATCGCCCTGCCTTGCAGAAGAGCGCGGTGACGCTCGGCATGGGCATGACCGAGAAGCAGGGCGGAACCGACGTGCGCGCCAACCGCTCGACCGCCGAACGCGTGGGCGAGGGCATCTACCGGCTCTCCGGCCACAAGTGGTTCATGTCGGCGCCGATGAGCGACGGTTTCGTCATGCTGGCAAAGACCGGCGACGGCATCGGGTGTTTCCTGGTGCCGCGGCTGCTTGAGGACGGGTCGGCGAACGGCCTGCAGTTCCAGCGCCTGAAGGACAAGCTCGGCAATCGCTCGAACGCGTCCTCCGAAGTCGAATTCACCGATGCCTTCGGTTATCTGCTTGGCGAACCGGGCGGCGGCATCCGCACCATTCTCGACATGGTGACGCTGACGCGGCTCGATTGCGCGCTGGCATCCGCCGGCATCATGCGTGCGTCGCTTGCCGAAGCGGTCCACCACACCCGCGGCCGCAGCGTCTTCGGCAAGAAGCTGGTCGATCAGCCGCTGATGACGCGCGTGCTCGCCGACATGGCGCTCGACGTGGCTGCCGCGACAGCGCTCGCTTTCAGGCTCGCCGATTCCTTCGATCGCGCCGCCAGCAACCCGGCCGACGCGGCTTTTGCCCGGGTCATGACGCCGGTCATCAAATACTGGAACTGCAAGATTGCGCCGTCGCTGATCTACGAAGCGATGGAATGCATCGGCGGCAACGGCTATATCGAGGAACGGCCGATCGCCCGGCACTATCGCGAGGCTCCGGTCAACGCGATCTGGGAAGGTTCCGGCAACGTGATGGCGCTCGACGTGCTCCGGGTCCTGTCGCGGGGGCGGGACCTGTTCAACACGGTGCTTGCCGGTTTCGAACGGGATCTTGGTCCTGCGGGCAAAAAGACGGTCGAAGTGCTGCGCGCCGCCATGGCGCTCTGCGAAACCGACGAGGGCGCTGCCCGGCTTCTGGTAGAACAGCTGGCACTTGCGGCTGCGGCAGCCGAACTGGTGCGGCTCGGCGCCGGCAAAATCGCCGATGCTTTCCTGGAAACGCGGCTCGCCGGCGGCTGGCGCTCGACCTACGGCATGCTCGATGCCCGTTTCGACGCCCGTTATATCGTCGACCTGCTTTATCCAGCCGCGACGTAGGCGACGACCGTCATCACGACCGGAATGGTGAGGAACGAGGCGACGACCTGCAGGGTTGCCGCCGCCGCATACATGTCCGCATCGCCATTCAGCTGCTTTGCAAGCAGATAACCGTTCATCGCGGTCGGCACCGCGGCACTCAGTGCCAGGAGGACGAGCCCGTTGCCCTGGACCCCACACAATGCGCCGACACCGACGGCAACGATCGGGAACGCGATCAGCTTCAGAACGACGGCGAGGAGGGTGATTGGCCGCGGTCTCAGCGCGTCCATGATCCTGAGACCGGCGCCGACCGTGATCAGGCCGAGGCTGAGCGAAGCCTGCGACAGCAGGTCGACCGCCACCATCACCGGCTCATAGATCGGAATGCCGATGAGATTGACGATGATGCCGAGCGCCGTCGAGAGGATCAGCGGATTGGTGCAGATCCTGTAGAGAATAGCCCTGTAGTTCCGGTCGTGGCCGGAGAACCACAGCAGCACCGTCACGTTGATGAAGTTGAGCGGGATGATGATCGCCGCCATCACCAGGCCAACCATGGTCAGGCCCTGCTGGCCGTAGGTCTTGGCGGCGATCGCCAGCGCCATGAACGCGTTCCAGCGCGTCGCGGTCTGGAACAGCGACGTATAGGCCGGTCCGCCGACGCGCAGGTTCCGCAGCAGCGGCCATGCCAACAGCAAGCCGCCCGACATCACCAGAACAGAAACGATCGCCGCGAAACTGACCGTCAGGTTTTCGGTATTCGAAAAATCCGCCTTGGCCATGGTCGAGAACAACAGGGCCGGAAACAGCACCCAGTAACTGCACTGTTCGAGCCCGTCCCAAAAATCGGGATTGATGATCGGCGCGCGTTTTAATCCCATGCCGAGGAGAACCAGCAGGAAAATCGGCAGAACGCTTTGGAAGACGATGAGCATGGAGGAGGGCACGTCGGTGGGAGACTACGATCTCGTTAGTCCTCCCATGCCGATAGTGCAATGTAGGAGCCCCGCGAATTCAAGTGCGGCGCGCGCAATCCTGTGCATGGCGACGGAGACAGCTTGCGGCAGCGGAAGCCACCGACTATCGCGGTGGGTCAAGACGAAACCGAAACAGGCGGAAAATGCTCCAGATCCCTGAAGTCACAGCGCAAGAAGGTTCGGTCGCGAAAGTGCGCAGCCGCGCCGGCACCGAGCGGGCGATCTTCCTGGCCGCCCGCGCGCTGCTCGCCGAACAGGGGTTCCAGGGTTTCGGCATCAACGCCGTGGCGCGCCGCGCCGGCTGCGACAAACAACTCATCTATCGATATTATGGCGGTCTCGACGGGCTGATCGAGGCGATCGGCGCCGATCTCGGCACCTGGGTCAAGGATCGCATCCCGGAAGATACCGGCGGCATGTTCCTGCTGACCTACGGTGACCTGATGGAGAAGCTCTCCATCTATTTCATGGAAGCGCTGCGCGACGATCCGCTGGTCTGCAAGATCGTCGCCTGGGAGGTCTCGCAGGATACGCCGCAGGTCCGCCGGCTGTCGGAGGCGCGCACCAAGGCGCTCGGCAAATGGCTTGAGAAGATGCGCGGCTCGCTGACGCCGCCGAAGGGCGTCGATGCCGCGACCACCAATGCGCTGCTGTTTGCGGCGATCCAGCACCTGGTGATATCGGCCGCCGTCAGCGGCCAGTTCGCCGGTCTGGCGCTGAAAACCGAGAAGGACTGGGACAAGGTCGGCAACGCGCTCCGACGCCTGGTTCGCGCGATCTACGGCTGATCCGCGGCCAAGTCTTGAA
Organism: Neorhizobium sp. BETTINA12A; assembly: GCF_023006485.1. Lineage (NCBI taxonomy): Bacteria > Pseudomonadati > Pseudomonadota > Alphaproteobacteria > Hyphomicrobiales > Rhizobiaceae > Neorhizobium > Neorhizobium sp. BETTINA12A. The sequence continues at coordinate 14,233 of NZ_JALBGW010000091.1, read as the reverse complement.
GCCATGATGTCCTCCTCATATCTCTTCGGGAGACAGAGGGAGCGACCATGACCGTACCGACGCTATACGAATGGATCGGCGGCTTCGATGCGCTGCTGCGGCTAACGACGGAGTTCTATCGTCGCGTCCCGGCAGATGACTTGCTCGGCCCGGTCTTTGCCGGCATGGACGAGAACCATCCCGAGCATGTTGCAATGTTCATTGCCGAGGTCATCGGCGGACCGAAACTCTATTCGGAACAACGTGGCGGTCACCCGGCGATGGTGCGTCATCATCTTGAAAGGCACCTGACCGAGCCGATGCGCCGGCGATGGATCAATATTCTGCTCGACACCTATACGGATCTCGAGCTTCCGGCAGATCCGGAGTTCACGTCCGCTCTGGTCGGCTATCTCGAATGGGGAACGCGGCTTGCCGTTGCCAATTCGCAGCCTGGAGCCAAGGTTTACGAGCATGCGCCGATGCCCGAATGGGGGTGGGGCGAAACCGGTGGTCCGTATATCCCGAAGAAGCCGAAATCGCCGGCAGCCTGACCTGCTCTATCCACAGGCACGCTTGCGAAATTAACCATCTCCCCCGGTTTCCGTTGCGGCAAATCCCTGCGGGCTTAAGTTCCACGTTAACGCACTGTTAACTACAACGTTTGCCGAGTATCCGCGTATGGGAACCACAATCAGGGGCAGGGCATTGCTGCTTGTCATGACGACGATCTTCGCGGCGCTGGCACTTGATATTGCCGTTCCCGCACTGGTCCTGAGCCTTATGGCTCTATCAAGATGGCTCGTGTCTCTGGATGTTTATCCCGTCGAGCTAAGGGGGAGAACCGCATGAAGTGGTTCCTGATTTTGTGGGCCGGCCCGGTCCTGCTGCTGTCCAGCTGGTACGGGCTTTCCTACTACGACATGAGCTTTGGCTTCTTCATGCTAACCCGCCAGACCCATGACCTGGTCTTCCAGATCTACGGCAATATCCTCGGCATTCCGCCGGAAACCATTCCGCCTTTGGTGGCGCGTGCCATGGTTTTCGACAGCCTGGTCGTGTTCGCCATCGTCGCCTTCCGCAAGCGCCGCGAGATCGCCGCCTGGTGGCAGAAGCGTCAGCTTGCGAAATCGGTCTCCCTGCCAAGCGAAGAGAGCCTGTCGAGCGCTCCCTGAAGAATGAAGCTCGCCGCGGCGGAATCGATCCGCTCGGCACGTTTGGCCCGCGACACGTCCATTTCCAGAAGCGCCCGTTCAGCGGCAACTGTCGAGAGACGCTCATCCCAGAAGACGAAGGGCAGGGCGGTCTTTTCCGCCATCGAGCGCACGAAGGCGCGGGTCGCCTGCACCCTCGGACCGGCCGAGCCGTCCATGTTGGTCGGCAAGCCGATGACGAAGCCCGCCACTTTCTCCTTCTCGGCAAAAGCGAGCAGAACTTCCGCATCCTTGGTGAACTTCACCCGTTTGATGACCGGCCGCGGGGTGGCAAAGCGCCGGCCAAGATCCGACATGGCGAGCCCGATCGTCTTGGTGCCGAGGTCGAGCCCGGCGATCGCCTGTGCGGGCTGCAGGGCTTCGGCCAGTTCCTCGATCGTCATCACTGTCATGCGTTCTTCATCCTCGGGATCCAAACAGGGTCTCAAAAGCGGGTTTTGTCCCACCCTCTGTCCCACTTCCCTTTAGCCTCATATCGGCTATGTGTCGTTATTATCCACACTATATTGAAGGAGAGTTTTCCATGAAGATCACCTGGCTCGGCCATGCCGCCTTCCGCATCGAGACCGCCAAGGCCAAGATCCTGGTCGACCCGTTCCTGACCTATAACCCCGCCTTTGCCGGCCAGGACATCAAGGCTGCCGCCGAAGGGCTGACCCATATCCTGCTGACCCACGGCCATGGCGACCATGTCGGCGATACGGTTCAGATCGCCAAGGAAACCGGTGCCGTCGTTCTCGCCAACTATGACCTCGGCGTCTGGCTGGCCAAGAAGGGCGTCGAGAAGCTCGAAATGGGCAATACCGGCGGCACGGTCGGTTTCGAAGGGTTCACCGCCACCTTCACCAATGCGCTGCACTCGTCTGCCTCGCTGACCGAAGACGGCGTTTCGCACTGCCTCGGCAACGCAAACGGCCTGATGCTGCATTTCGACGACGAGCCCTCCGTCCTCCACATGGGCGATACCGACATCTTCTCAGACATGGCCCTGATCAATGAACTGCACCAGCCGGATATCGGCATCGTGCCGATCGGCGACCGCTTCACCATGGGCGGCGCGGTGGCGGCGCTTTCCTGCCAGCGTTTCTTCGATTTCAAGCATGCGCTGCCCTGCCATTATGGCCTGCCGGGCGTCGATCAGACGCCGGAAAAGTTCGTCAAGGGCATGGAAGGTTCGCGCACCCGGGTCGAGACGCCGGCTCCGGGCGGCAGCCTGAGCTTCTGATTCGCATTCTTTCAGGCGGCGCGCCTTCGCAAATTGAGGCGCGCTCCCTGTTGCGAAGGGCGGACATGGCCATTATAGCGAAGGGGAAATTTCCCATCGGAGTTATGCCATGTCCGTCGATCTCGCCACCGTCAAGCGCGTTGCGCGCCTTGCCCGCATTGCGGTCACCGAGGAAGATGCCAATCGCATGGTCGGCGAGCTGAACGGCATCATCAATTTCGTCGAGCAGCTTTCCGAAGTCGATGTCACGGGCGTCGAGCCGATGACATCGGTGACCCCGATGAACATGCGCAAGCGCACCGACAATGTCACCGATGGCGACAAGGCCGACGATATCGTCGCCAATGCGCCGTCTACCGACCACAATTTTTTCCTGGTGCCGAAGGTCGTCGAGTGAGCGCTGAATAGCGCCCCGCCGAACCTTCCCTCGCATTCGAACCGTTTGAAGAGCCCATGACCGAACTCACTAGCCTCACCATTGCCGAAGCCCGCGAAAAGCTCAAAGCCAAGGAGTTCACCTCCGTCGAGCTGACTGAGGCCTATCTTTCCGCGATCGACGCCGCCAACTCGGTGTTCAACGCCTATGTGGCGGTGACGCCGGAAAAGGCGCTCGGCATGGCGAAGGCTTCCGACGCCCGCCGCGCCGCGGGCCAGGTCGGCGCGCTGGAAGGCATTCCGCTCGGCATCAAGGACCTGTTCGCCACCCGCGACGTCCACACCCAGGCCTGCAGCCATATCCTCGATGGTTTCCTGCCGAAATACGAATCGACCGTCACCCAGAACCTCTGGGATGATGGCGCGGTCATGCTCGGCAAGCTCAACATGGACGAGTTCGCGATGGGCTCCTCCAACGAGACCTCGCATTACGGTGCGGTCGTCAACCCGTGGAGGGCGAAGGGCTCGAACCAGCAGCTGGTTCCGGGCGGCTCTTCCGGCGGCTCAGCCGCTGCCGTATCCGCATTCCTGTGCGCCGGTGCTACCGCGACGGATACCGGCGGTTCGATCCGCCAGCCGGCCGCCTTCACCGGCACCGTCGGCATCAAGCCGACCTATGGACGCTGCTCGCGCTGGGGCACGGTCGCCTTCGCATCCTCGCTCGACCAGGCCGGCCCGATCGCCCGTGATGTGCGCGATGCGGCGATCATGCTGAGGTCGATGGCGTCGGTCGATGCCAAGGACACGACCTCCGTCGACCTGCCGGTGCCGGATTATGAAGCCTCGCTCGGCCAGTCGCTCAAGGGCATGAAGATCGGCATTCCGAAGGAATACCGCGTCGAAGGCATGCCGGAAGAGATCGAAAAACTTTGGGCTCAGGGCATCGCCTGGCTGAAGGATGCCGGTGCCGAGATCGTCGACATCACCCTGCCGCACACCAAATACGCGCTGCCGGCCTATTACATCGTCGCTCCTGCCGAAGCCTCGTCGAACCTCGCCCGTTATGACGGCGTGCGTTACGGCCTGCGCGTCGACGGCAAGGACATCGTCGACATGTATGAAAAGACCCGCGCCGCCGGCTTCGGCACCGAGGTCAAGCGCCGCATCATGATCGGCACCTACGTTCTGTCGGCCGGTTATTACGACGCCTATTACCTTCAGGCGCAAAAAGTCCGCACGCTGATCAAGCGCGACTTCGAGATCGTCTTTAACGCCGGCGTCGACGCAATCTTGACGCCCGCCACGCCGTCGTCCGCCTTCGGCATAGCCGACGAGGACCTCGCGTCCGATCCGGTCAAGATGTACCTCAACGACATCTTCACGGTGACGGTGAACATGGCCGGCCTGCCGGGCATCGCCGTTCCCGCCGGCCTCGACGCCAAGGGCCTGCCGCTCGGCCTGCAGTTGATCGGCAAGCCGTTCGAAGAGGAAACGCTGTTCCGCACCGCTCATGTCATCGAGCAGGCCGCCGGCCGGTTCACGCCGACGAAGTGGTGGTAAGCGGAAGGATCATCCGGAACATGACGGCCGCCGATCATCGGGCGGTCGCCGGGGAGATGGCAGATGGCTAAGACGGATCTGGCAGGATTGATCGAGGCTTTTGATCGCCTCGCGACCAATGGTTTCACCATGGGTGTGGACTGGCAGGCGGTGCACGAAATCTGCCAGGCGCATGAGGGCGAACAGCCGTTCGACTGGGGCCACGCGCTTTGCCACCGCATCGAAGGCGACGACTCGAACGCCAACTACTGGTACCGCCGCGCCGGCAAGCGACGCACGGGCGCGGTCGGCGACGAATGGGCGGCGATGCGCGCCGAGCTTTCGGCGTTATCCTGATTGCAGGGTCAAGGCCGCGCGCCGGGGACGACGCGCGGCCTTTCATCCGTGTCACCGATTATCCTGCTCGGCCCTCACCAGCACCAGTCCCCTTTCGGTGATGCGGTAAGGCCTGCCGCCCTGGGATTTGATCGCCTTCTTCTGCTTGAGCTTTCGAAACGTAACGAGGTCGAGGCCTGAAAAGGCCCAGCCTTCGCGGGTGACGAGTTGCAGCTTTTCGATCTTCCTGTTGTCGTCGCGGGTGATCTCGATCCTGCCGCCCTGGGCGAGCAGGTGGAGGATGCGCTGTTCGGCGCGGGAAATATCCATTGTCTTGATGTCCGGAGAAGCGCTCGTGAACGAGCGCACAAAAACGTTGCCGGCGTCGCGTGACGTCGGGGTTCTCGTTTTTGTCTGGGCCGGCGCGGCTATAAGAGCGGGGCCGGCCCCTTACCGGGTCTCTACGGAAGAGAACATCAAAACTCCATCGATACGAAATCCGCACTAGGCGGGTTTTCCGTGGTCGTCAAGCACCTGACGGAAACGCCCTATATGTTGCACTGGTCAAAGCGCAGACTCAGTGGTCTACTGAGGCTGCAACAGGGGAAGTTATGACCCATATTCGCAATGCGCGTGAGGACGAGGTGGATATCCTGGCGGAAATCGGCTTCCGCTCCTGGGAAAAGGCCATGATGTCGATCGGCGAGATGACCGACATGCGCTCCGGCGCCCGCACCGCCTTCCAGAATTTCACGCGCTCCTCCTGGCTGACCATCACCGTCATCGAGCAGGGCGGCAATGTCGCCGGCTGGGCGGCGCGTGAAAAACTCGACGAACTGATCTCCGATTTCTGGATCGATCCGTCCTTCAAGGGACAGGGGCTGGGCCGCGCGCTACTCGTCGAGATCGAGGCCGAGATCGTCCACCAGGGTTTTGAAGTCGCTCGCGTCGAGACCCATGCCCGCAATACCGAAGCCATCGGCTTTTTCGAAAAGCAGGGCTATTCCATCAACTGGCTCTCCACAAGCTATTCCCCGAAGATCGACCGCGACGTGCAATCGGTCGGCCTGTCGAAGCGCCTCGTTCTCGAAGCGCCGGATACTTACGGGCCGAGCTTCTAGATCGCCCTGCCAGCTTCAAGACGTCGGTTAAGCTTGCACGTCCGCGCCATTTGTTCTACCTCCAGAAAACGCAATCGAGACCATTTCACGAGCATCAGATGACCCTTGTCGACGTCCGCACGCCCGATCCGAAACGCTTCATTCCCGGTGCCACCGGCGATTGGGAAGTCATCATCGGTTTGGAGGTGCACGCTCAGGTCCTTTCCAATTCCAAGCTTTTCTCCGGCGCCTCGACCGAGTTCGGCAAGCCGGCCAATTCCAACGTCTCGCTCGTCGATGCGGCCATGCCCGGCATGCTTCCCGTGATCAACGAGGAATGCATCAAGCAGGCGGTGCGCACCGGGCTTGGCCTGAAGGCTGCGATCAACAAACGTTCGTTGTTCGACCGCAAGAACTATTTCTACCCGGACCTGCCGCAGGGCTATCAGATCTCCCAGTTCAAGGATCCGATCGTCGGCGAAGGCAAGATCGTCATCTCGCTCGGCCCGGACCGCCAGGGTCAGTTCGAGGATATCGAGATCGGCATCGAGCGCCTGCATCTCGAACAGGATGCCGGCAAGTCGATGCACGACCAGCATCCGACCATGTCCTATGTGGACCTGAACCGCTCCGGCGTGGCTCTGATGGAGATCGTCTCCAAGCCCGATATGCGCTCTTCCGACGAAGCGAAGGCCTACATGACCAAGCTTCGCTCGATCGTGCGCTACCTCGGCACCTGCGACGGCAACATGGACGAAGGCTCGATGCGCGCCGACGTCAACGTCTCGGTGCGCAAGCCCGGCGGTGAATTCGGCACCCGTTGCGAGATCAAGAACGTCAACTCGATCCGCTTCATCGGCCAGGCGATCGAATACGAAGCACGCCGCCAGATCGGCATTCTCGAAGACGGCGGTTCGATCGACCAGGAGACTCGCCTTTTCGACCCGAACAAGGGCGAAACACGTTCGATGCGCTCGAAGGAAGACGCGCACGACTATCGTTATTTCCCGGATCCGGACCTGCTGCCGCTCGAGTTCGACGATGCCTTCATCGCCGAGCTGGAAAAGCACCTGCCGGAACTGCCGGACGACAAGAAGGCCCGTTTCGTGCGCGAACTCGGCCTGTCGATCTACGATGCCTCGGTGCTGGTCTCCGAAAAGGCGATCGCCGATTATTTCGAGGCTGTTGCCGAGGGCCGCGACGGCAAGACGGCGGCAAACTGGGTGATCAACGATCTGCTCGGCGCCTTGAACAGAACCGGCAAAGACATTGAAGAGACTCCGGTTTCGCCTGCCCAGCTCGGCGCCATCATCGACCTCATCAAGGCCGAGACCATCTCCGGCAAGATCGCCAAGGACCTGTTCGAGATCGTGCTCAACGAAGGCGGTGACCCGGCCGAACTGGTCGAGAGCCGCGGCATGAAGCAGGTCACCGATACCGGCGCAATCGAGGCCGCTGTCGACGAGATCATCGCTGCCAATCCGGACCAGGTCGCCAAGGTCAAGGCCAAACCCACGCTCGCCGGCTGGTTCGTCGGCCAGGTCATGAAGTCGACCGGCGGCAAGGCCAATCCGCAGGCCGTCCAGGCACTGGTCAAGGCGAAGCTCGGGATCGAAGAGGAGTAGGCCCGATGGTCTACTTCGTCCGCACCGCCGGTGAAGCTGACGTCGAGCAGATCCGCGCCCTGCTGGCGGCGACTTTTCACGATACCTACGATCCGTTCTACGGGGCCGACAAGGTCAGGAGAATGGTTGACGGCTGGCATTCTCCGGGCGCCGTCAAGGCGCGCATCCAGAAGCGGGGCGGCGAATTCCTCGTCGCCGACAACGGCAAGGATATCGGCGGCATCGGTTATGCCGCCATGTATCCGAAGATGGTGAAGACGGCGATGCTGCACCAGCTCTACGTCAAGCCGTCCTGCCAGAACGAGGGCATCGGCCGCGACATCTTCGCCGAGCTCGAAACCTGTTTTCCGGATGCCGAGATCATGCGGGTCGAGGTGGCGCTGCCGAACGTGCGCGCGATGTCCTTTTACGAGCGGCTGGGGTTTTCCGAGGTCGACAGGATGGAGGAGTGGGGTGCCCCCAATTCCGGCCTGCCGGCGATCATCATGGAGAAGCGGCTGGAGTTGCGCTGACCCACCCGAGGAGGACTTTTTGCATGGCCGACATCGTCATCCGCAGAGCGCGGCAAGCAGATCTTCCCGAGCTCATCGACCTGTTTGCCGCAGATGACGTCGGAGGCCATGGCGACACGACGGACGAGGCCGCCTTCGACGACTACCTGCGCGCCTTCAACGTCATCGATGCCTCGCAGAACGAACAGCTTTTCGTTGCCGAACTGGAAGGCGAAGTGGTCGGCACGTTCCAGATCCTCTTCAATCGCACGCTGACGGGTCGGGGATCGCTGTCGATGATCATCGAGGCGGTGCAGACGCGCGGCGACATGCGCGGCAAGGGCATCGGCGGTCAGATGATCCATCATGCGATCGAGGAAGCCAGGCGCCGCGGTTGCCGCCAGGTCGCACTCACCTCCAACATGGCCCGCACCGACGCGCATCGCTTCTATGAACGGCTCGGCTTCGCCAAAAGCCATTTCGGCTTCAAGATGAAGCTCAAATGACCGTGCGCGACATTTGGAATCACTGGACATCGAAGGCGCCAAGCGGCATAAGCGGATCAACCACTTCGATCGTCATCCTGTTTGCCAAGCCGACGGAACATCCATGAAAAACCTCCTGCTGCAGATCTTCACCTGGTGGAACGGACAGACCATGGGCACCCGGTTCTTCACCTGGCGCTTCGGCAAGAAGGTCGGCGAAGACGAGCTTGGCAACATCTATTACGAAGGCCCGATGACCTCCTGGGGCAAGCCGAAGCGTTGGGTGATCTACAAGAATTACGCAGAAGCTTCCGCAATCGGGCCGGGCTGGCATGGCTGGATGCATTATCGCACCGACGTTGCTCCGTCGCAGGAAGATTACAAGGCTCGGGAATGGGAAAAGGCGCACAAGCTGAATGCCACCGGCACGCCGCTTGCCTATCACCCGCAGGGCTCGCTTGCCGCCACCGGCGAACGCCCCCGCGTCACAGGCGATTACGATGCCTGGACGCCCGGCAACTGACACCTGTTTTGGCCACAATCGCACTCTAGGTCTCGACGCCGACGGGATCGCCGGGACGGGAAGCATAATGGGATTGATGACGGTTTTTCCACGCAAGCCAATGGTCGGCGCATTGATCGCGCTTGCATCCGTGCTTGCGGCGGATGGTGTGTCTGCAGCGCGGCTGAATAATCCGGTCGCGGTCTTTGCCGGCATCGACAAGATCACCGGCCGCATCACCACGTTCGACGTCTATGTCAATGAAACGGTTCAGTACGGCGCTCTGCAGGTGACGCCGAAGGTCTGTTATTCCCGCGATGAGACGGAAGCCCAGAAGATCGATGGTTTCGTGGAAGTCGACGAGATCACCCTCGACCGTAAGATCCGCCGGATATTCACCGGCTGGATGTTCGCCGACAGCCCCGGCCTCAATGCCGTCGAGCATCCGATCTACGACGTCTGGCTGACCGGCTGCAAACAGAAGTCCGACGTGCCGCCGCCGAAGGCGACCAACTGATTCCCCTTCAGAATTTCAGATGCGGGGAATCGACCGCTTTTCTCAATAGCTTGAGATAGTCGTCCTTGGGGATGTCGATCGCGCCGAACGTTTTCAGATGTTCGGTGGTGAACTGGGTGTCGAGCAGCGTGAAGCCATTTTTCCGAAGCCGCTCGACAAGGTGTACGAGGCAGATCTTGGAAGCGTTCGTGCGCCTCGAAAACATGCTCTCCCCGAAGAAGGCGGAGCCGAGCGAAACGCCATAAAGGCCGCCGACCAGTTCATCGCCCTCGAAGGCCTCGACGCTATGCGCGTGGCCCATGCGGTGCAGCTCGATATAGAGCTTGCGGATGGTGGAGTTGATCCAGGTACTCGGCCGGTCGCCGGCGGGCTCGGCGCAGAAGGCGATCACCCGCTCGAACGCAGTGTCGAAGCGGATGTCGAGCGGCGTCTTGCGGGCCGCCTTGGCCAGGCTTTTCGAAACGTGGAAGCCGTCGAGCGGCAGGATGCCGCGCATTTCCGGTTCGACCCAGAAGATTTCCGGGTCGTCGGCGGATTCGGCCATCGGAAAGAGGCCGATGGAATAGGCGCGCAGCAGGATTTCCGGGGTTATCGCCGGGTAATATCTGCCACGCCGCCCTGCCATCGATCTCCCTAATGCGTCTTGTCGCCGGCGAGGTAGTTTTCCAGCCAGTGAATGTCATAATCGCCATTGGCGATATCCGGATTGTCGACGAGGTCCTGAAACAGCGGCAGGGTCGTCTTGATGCCGTCCACGACGAACTCGTCCAGCACGCGGCGCAGGCGCATCATGCATTCGACGCGGGTGCGTCCATGCACGATCAGCTTGCCGATCAGGCTGTCGTAGTAGGGCGGGATCTTATAGCCCGCATAGGCGCCGGAATCGACACGCACGCCAAGCCCGCCGGGCGCATGGAAATGCGTGATCGTGCCGGGCGACGGCACGAAGGTGCGCGGATCCTCGGCATTGATGCGGCATTCGATGGCATGGCCGAAGAATACGATATCTTCCTGGCGGACGGACAGGCCGCCGCCAGAGGCGACACGGATCTGTTCGTGCACGAGGTCGATGCCGGTGATCGCTTCGGTGACCGGATGCTCGACCTGAAGACGGGTGTTCATTTCGATGAAATAGAACTCGCCATTTTCGTAGAGGAACTCGATCGTGCCGGCGCCGCGGTATTTCAGCTTGCGCATCGCGTCGGCGCAGACTTCGCCGATCTTCATGCGCTGCTCGACGTTGAGGGCAGGGGAATTAGCTTCTTCCCAGACCTTCTGGTGGCGGCGCTGCAGCGAGCAGTCGCGTTCACCGAGATGGATGGCGTTGCCTTCGCCGTCACCGACAACCTGGATTTCGATGTGGCGCGGCTTCTCGAGATATTTTTCCATGTAGACGGCATCGTTGCCGAAAGCGGCGAGCGCTTCGGAACGGGCAGTCGACACGGCTTCGTCGAGATCGGCCTCGGTCTTGGCGACCTTCATGCCGCGTCCGCCGCCGCCGGCGGTTGCCTTGATCAGCACAGGGAAGCCGATCTGGCGGGCGATTTCCATCGCATTCTCGGGCTTCACTTCGCCGTCGGAACCGGGAACGACGGGGATGCCGAGTTCCTGCGCGGTCTGCTTGGCGGTGATCTTGTCGCCCATGATACGAATATGGTCGGCGGTCGGGCCGATGAAGGTGATGCCGTGCGCGTCGAGGATATCCGCGAACTTGGCGTTTTCCGACAGGAAGCCGTAGCCCGGATGCACCGCGTCGGCGCCGGTGATTTCGCAGGCGGCGACGATCTGGTGAATGTTCAGATAGCTGTCGCGCGACGGCGGCGGGCCGATGCACACACTTTCGTCGGCAAGCCGCACATGCATGGCGTCGGCGTCGGCGGTGGAATGGACCGCGACGGTCGCGATGCCGAGTTCCTTGCAGGCGCGAAGCACGCGAAGCGCGATTTCACCGCGGTTGGCTATGAGGATCTTGGAAATCATGGATGCGCCTACTCGATGACGACGAGCGGCTGGCCATACTCGACGGGCTGAGCGTCGTTGACCAGGATTTCCGTGACCTTGCCGGAGCGCGGCGCCGGGATCTGGTTCATCGTCTTCATGGCTTCGATGATCAGCAGCGTCTGGCCTTCCTTGACGGTGGCGCCGACTTCAACGAAGGCGCGCGAACCCGGGGCCGGGGAGAGGTAGATGGTGCCGACCATCGGCGCGGTCACGGCGTTCTTGTTGTCCTGCACGGCGGGCGCTGCAGCAACGGGAGCGGCTGCAGCAGCCGGAGCATAGCCGGGCGCTGCGATCGGGGCCTGGACATACTGCATCGTGCCGGCGCGGGATACGCGGATACGCAGATCGTCCTGTTCGACTTCGATCTCGGTGAGGTCGGTCTCGTTGAGGATGTTCGCGAGGTCGCGGATCAGTCCCTTGTCGATACCGTTCTTCTTGTCAGACATGGCAAACCCTATTGTTCTGTTTATCTTGTCAAGCGGTAATGGATTTTAAGGCGTGCAGCGCCAGAATGTAGCTTGCGGTGCCAAAACCGCAGATCACGCCCTTTACCGCCGGTGCGATCATCGAATGATGGCGGAATTCCTCCCGCGCGTGGACATTCGAGATATGAAGCTCGATCACCGGCACGGAGATCGCCTTGATGGCGTCGTGCAATGCAATCGAGGTATGGGTATAGGCGCCCGCATTGATGGCGACGCCGACGGTCTTTTCGTTGGCCTCGTGCATCCAGTCGATCAGCACGCCCTCGTGATTGCTCTGGCGGAAATCGACGTCGAAACCAAGTTCCCTGCCGGCTGTAATACAGTCGTTCTCGACGTCCTTCAGCGTGGCAGCGCCGTAAATGCCCGGCTCGCGCTTGCCCAGCATGTTGAGATTGGGGCCGTTGAGGACGAAGACCGTCTTGCTCATCACTGATCTATTGGTTCCCTGCAGAAATTCAGGGGCCACCTATAGACCGGCGAGGCGGCAAGGGAAAGCCCCCGCCGCGCCGAAAGCCCGTGAGTCCACTGCGATGGAACATCTATTGGTTGGCACCTGCCCCGTCAGCAGGTCGCCTTGCCGCAGGCGCGCACGTTAGCGACCTTCTGCTCGATCGTATCGAGGCCGACGGCGCCGAAGACGGCTTCGTCGGCGACCACATAGGTCGGCGTGCCGGTGATGCCGATCGCGTTGGCGATCCGATAGGCGTCGCGCACCAGATCGTCGTTCGGCTCATCGGCCATGGACTTGCGGATCGCCGCTTCCTTGACGCCAAGCGCACCCGCGACCGCAATGGCCGTCGCTTCCGAGGCGTGCGGCTTGCCGCCAAGCAGTTCGCGATGGAATTTTGCATATTTCTCAGGCGCCAGCAGACGCACGGCGTTGGCCACCCGATGGGCTGCAAGCGAGTCCGGCCCGAGGATCGGGAATTCCTTCAGGATGAAACGGACGTTCTTGTCCTTGGAAAGGATGTCGTCCATGTCGGAGAGCGCCCGCTTGCAGTAGCCGCAATTGTAATCGAAAAACTCGACGATGGTCACGTCGCCCTTCGGATTGCCGAGCGTGATGTCGGTCGGCGAGGAGAAGATCTCCTGCTTGTTGTCCGCGATCGCCTTGGTCGATTGTTCGACGCGCTGGGTCTGCTGCTTGGCTTCCAATGCGTTTTGAACCTCGACCAGCACTTCCGGGTTCTCGATCAGATATTGGCGGATGAACTCGCCCATCTCCTTCTTCTGCTGGTCGTCCAGGGCGGCAGCCGGAGCGGCCGCGGAAAGTGCCAAGGCCAGCATCGAGCTGGCGGCCAATGTCTTGAAAACGGGCGTCTTGAACAGGCGAGTCATCCATATCCTCTTGGATCGGGCACACGAATCCCGCGCACCATTGTTGTGGTTTGTGCCCAAAGTAAGCCAGTCGGGCTTTCCAAAAAACCTCAAAATCATGTCCAGGCCGTTTTCACCGGTTCACAACTGCGTATGACGCCTGGCGGGATGACGAAATGGAGTCGGATTCCAACACGTTGGCTGCCTTTCCGGAATCGTTTCGGCAGGCCGTTGATCCGGTTTCTAAGGTTCAAGGCAGAGCAAAAACAAAAACGGCCGCGTTTTGCGCGGCCGTTTCATCTGTTCTCGTCAGGCTCAGAAGAAGCCGCGGCGCTGCCACCAGCCGGCCTTCTTGGGCTTCGACGGATCGGCGTCGGTCTCGGGCGTTGCCGCCGGATCGGAACTCTTCACCACCGCCTCGGCGGAAGAGGAGATGTTCGAGGCGCGATTGGCACGAGCCGGTTTCGCGTCGCCGGCGTCAACCTGTTCAGCGGTCGGCGCTTCTTCGACTGGAGCTTCGGCAGCCGGAGCAACCTCGGCAGCCCGTGGCTCTTCGCCGAGTGCAGCTTCGACCTGCTCGACGACGGTTTCCACCGGAGCCGTATCTGCGGCAGCCACTGGGACCTCTTCCGCAGCCGGGGCGTCGGCGACAGTCGCCGCCTTGCCACGACGCGAACGGCGGGGCTTGGCTTCTGCCTTGCCGGCAGGTGCGGCTTCCGCCTCGACGGGAGCAGCGACTGCCTCGACGGCGATCTCTTCAGCGGTCTCGGCTGCGGCTGCTGCCGGCACTGCCTCGACGTCTTCGCTGGACGCATCTTCGTCGGCCGCTTCGCCGTCATCCGAAGCGTTCAGTTCCTGTCCGTCTTCGCCGTTGCGATTGCGGCGACCACCGCGCTTGCCGCGGCGGCGGCGCTTGCGGCGATTTTCTTCCGAGTCCGAATCGGCGGCAACCGTTGCGTCGGATGCTTCGCCGGCTTCGGAAACATCGTCCTCGCCTTCGTCGCCGTCCTCGTCGCCATCAGCCATGTCGTCGCTGCCGCCC
>NZ_JALBGW010000090.1:0-19254 GCF_023006485.1 Neorhizobium sp. BETTINA12A | reverse complement strand
CGCCGAGCACGACCTTGGCACCGGCGGCGGCGAGGATACGCGCCGTGCCTTCGCCGATGCCGCTGCTGGCGCCGCTGATAAGAACCACCTTTTCAGTAATTTGAGTCATGTTGCTGATCCTCTGTGGCAGGCAGCGGCGGGATGCCGCTGCGGGCAGGGGATCTATGGAACGGATGCGCAGGAAAGCGGTATCAAGGTTCTCCGCAGTTCTTGCACGATCGTCCGAGCCTGCGTTTGACGGGAAAGTGAGAGCCTTTCCGGTCGCCGCTATTTCAATAGCGGCCAGAGCGTTGCGACCAGCAGCAGCGCCATGACGATGTTGAACCATTTAAGCCGGGCCGGATCGGAGAGGAACTGCCGCAGCGCCACGCCGAAGCCGGCCCAGACGGCGACGCTCGGCAGGTTGACGACGGCGACGACCAACGTGATCAGCACCACCGACACGAACGGGTTCTCGGCGCTGGCATAGGCCGCCATGGCGGTCAGCGCGCCGACCCAGGCCTTCGGGTTGACCCATTGGAAGGCGGCGGATTCGAGGAAGGTGAGGGGACGGGCGGCGCTCGCGCTATCGCTGGAGACGGAGCGGGACATGGCAATGCGCCAGGCGAGGGTGAGCAGGTAGGCGCCGCCGGCGATCTTCAGCATCAATCCAAGCGGCGGATAGGCCGTCAGAAGCGCGCCGAGACCGAAGCCGACCGCCAGCAGCACCGACGAAAAACCGATTGTGATACCGAGGATCTGCGGCACGGTGCGCCGGAAACCGAAATTGGTGCCCGAAGCAAGCAGCATGAAATTGCTCGGCCCCGGCGAGACCGAGCCGACAAGCGAAAAGAGGGCGATTGCAAGGATGGTTTCATAGGCCATGGCAAAGGGTCTCCCACGCGGGGAGGCTGCTCCCGGCGGCGTTAGGGCGTCTGGTTGTTCAGTCGAGATTCTGGAGGTGGTTGTATTCTAGAGATGGCGGATGCTGAGCTTGCCGCCCCATTTGCCATTCAGGTAGTCACAGACGAGCCGGCGATGGCAATGGTGCGGCTTGTCTTCCGAGCAGAGCAGGCAGGAGCCATCGAACTCTTCTGCCTTGAAGTGATCTTCCACCTTGCGTTCAGCCATCAAGCCAAGGAAATCATTCTGGAAAACATTCCAGTCGCCTTTCTCCTTCTTGAAGGCAGTCATGATCTCCTCGGTCGGCGCCAGCAGCGGTTCATGGACATAACCGGCGCCGCAGATCGTCTTCAGGAAGAAGGCGAGGTCGTCGGATTTGGCAAAACCGGCGAGTTGCGAGGTGTTGTGGAGGCGCACATCCAGGACCCGCTTGACGCCGGCCGCCCTGATGCGGCCGAAGAAATCCTCGGCGGTCGTCTTGGTGAAACCGATCGTGGTGACATCCATGCTCATGCGTCTCTTTTTGTCGCAACAGGCTCAGTCATGCGACGTTTTCCGGGCCTGATATTCCGCCACGCCGGCCCGTTTGCCTATTGTCAATATTGACATTGTTGATAGTGTTCTTGCCATGAAACTACAGATCCTTGCACTCGATCCCGTCTTTGATACCGGCCTGTCGACCATGCTCGACGTGTTCACCATGGCAAACGAGCTTGCGGCGATGCTGTCGCTCGACGTGCCGGCCTTCGACGTGTCGGTGATCGGCGTGCGCAGACAAGTGAAGACGGCGCACGGGCTTGCCGTGCCGATCTCCGGAAGTTTCGATGCGAAGGCCGGTGGCTGGCTGGTGGTGCCGGCGATTGCCTGCAAGATGCCGGACGTGCTGGTGCCCGCCCTCGACCGTCCCGACATCCGCGATGCGGGGGCGGTGCTGCGAGAGGCCAAGGCGGCGGGCATGAATATCGCCGCCGCCTGTATCGGCACGTTCGTTCTGGCCGAATCCGGCCTACTCGACGGAGAGAAATCGACGACCAGCTGGTGGCTCGCGCCGCTCTTCCGCCAGCGTTACCCCTCCGTGCAGCTGGAGGATGGCCAGATGCTGGTGAAATCCGGCTCGCTGGTGACGGCGGGCGCCGCACTCGGTCATATGGACATGGCGCTCTGGCTGGTGCGGCAGGTGAGCCCGGAGCTTGCCGGCCTTGTGGCGCGCTATCTCATCGTCGACAACCGGCCGTCGCAATCGGCTTACGTGATCACCGACCATCTTTCCCATGCCGACCCGCTGGTGCAGCGTTTCGAGCGCTGGGCACGCGGCCGCCTCGGGGAGGGGTTTTCGCTGGACAACGCGGCCGATGCGGTCGGCGCCAGCAAGCGAACGCTGGCCCGGCGCATGCAGCAGGTGCTCGGCAAGACGCCGCTCTCCTATTTCCAGGATCTGCGTGTCGAGCGTGCGGTGCATCTCCTGAAGACCAGCGACAAGAGCCCCAACGAAATCGCCGCACTCGTCGGTTATGCGGATGGGGTTACGCTGCGGGCATTGCTGCGGCAAAAGACTGGCCGCGGCGTGCGCGAGGTGAGGGCGGGCGGTTAGCCTATACTTCCTTGCGCCGCAGCAGGTAATCGAGACCGCCGACCCGGAACCAGCGATAGGCATAGGCATCGAGCAGGAGACGGTGCCGGCCGTTGGCATCCGCCTCGCTGTTGCCGCCGTCTGCGATATCGATGAGAAGATCGCCATGCTCTCCGATACCGACCACGAACGTTACTTCGACCGGTTTCGAATTCAGGTTGTGGACTATCAGCACGGAATTGTCGCGCCAATCGTAACGGAGCGCCAGCACGCCGGTATCCCCGGTGTTGAGGACGGTGCAGGCGCCCCAGCCGATCTCCGGCGCTTCCTTGCGCATCCGGATCAGTCGCTCCGTCCAGTTCAACATCGAGTTCGGGTCGCGCCGTTGCTCAGCGACGTTGATGTGCTCAAAACCGAACAGGCCGCCGCTGATGACCGGCAGGACCGGCTTGTCGTTCTTGGTGAAGCCTCCATGCGGCTCGGCCGACCATTGCATCGGCGTGCGGGCGCAGTTGCGCTCCGGCAGCGACAGGTCGTCACCCATGCCAATCTCGTCGCCATAACGTAGCACCGGCGTGCCGGGCAGCGAAAACAGCAGGCTGTAGGCGAGTTCCAGGCGCCTCCGGTCGTTCTCCAGCATCGGCGCCAGCCGCCGTCGGATGCCGCGGTCGTAGAGCTGCATGTTCTTGTCCGGCCCGAATTCTGAAAACACTTTCTGGCGCTGTTTTTCGGTCAGACGACCAAGATCCAGTTCATCGTGATTGCGCAGGAACATGCCCCATTGTCCCGTTTCAGGTCGATCGCTGGTATTGACGATCGCTTTTGCCAGCGGCCGGGCGTCTCCGGAGGCGAGCGCATAAAACAGGGCCTGGTTGACGTGAAAGTTGAACATCATCTGCATGCGATCGCCGTCATCGCCGAAATAAGCGAGGTTCTCCTTCGGCACGACATTGGCTTCGGCAAGGATGATCGAATCTCCGAGCCGCCATTGCAGGAATTCGCGAAAAACCCGGAGCATGGCGAACTGCTCCCTCGGCTTTTTCACGTCGGCACCCTTTTCGGCGATCACGAATGGCACGGCATCCATGCGAAAACCGGAAACACCAAGCTGGATCCAGAAACCCATGATCTTGAGGATTTCCGCCTGCACATGCGGGTTGGAGGTGTTGAGATCCGGCTGGAACTCATAAAAGCGGTGAAAGTAATATTGCCTGGCCTTTTCGTCATAGGTCCAAGTCGTCTTCTGCACGCCCGGAAACACCATGCCCTCATTGGCATTCGCCGGCTTCTTGTCGGACCAGATATACCAGTCGCGATAGTAGGATTCCGGGTCGCTGCGGGCGTCCTGGAACCAGGGATGCTGGGTGGACGTGTGGTTGACTACGAGATCGATCAGCACCCGAATGCCGCGCTGCCGGGCGCCATGGGTGAATTCGACGAAATCGCCGAGCGTGCCGTAGCGCGGGTCGACATTGTAGTAGTCGGAGACGTCGTAACCGTCGTCCCGGCCGGGCGAGGTCTGGAACGGCATCAGCCAGATGGCATTGACGCCGAGACCGGAGATATAGTCCAGCCGCCGTTGCAAGCCCTGGAAATCCCCGATCCCGTCGCCATTGGAATCCATGAAGGTCTCGACGGAGAGGCAATAGACGACGGCGTTCTTGTACCAGAGGTCGTTGATCACGGGTTCGAGCTCCTCGGGCGGTTGGCGGATCCGGGGAGGCAAGCGCGTGAGGCGCAGAAATGTTCCCACGGGGGAACGGCCTGGCCGAAGATTTACGCGGCGCGGTCTTCCCGCAGCGGATGCCAGACTGAAATGTCGCGCGAGCTGGTGAGCAGGTCCGGCAGGGCCGCGTGCCATTCCTCGCGATAGCGGCGCTTCAACTGGACCTCCAGCACATCGGCGTGATCCTCCCAGGTCTCATAAAGCATCATGTGGTTCTCATTCTCGGGATCGGCATGCAGCATGGCATTGTGGAACATCGGCTCGTGCCGCATGGCATCGAGCACGCCGTTCAGAAGCGTCAGGAAGCGGTCGCGCTGGCCTGGGAGGATATCGAAACGAATGACGTAAGTGACTGGCATGGGGCTGATCCTTTCGCGCTGCAAAGCTGGATCCTGGGATAGATGCCATCCGTCGCCGGGTCGATTACTTCGGAGGTCATATATCGCGTGCGCAATGCGCGCCTGCCGGTAAGGACGACGGTCTCGTTACTGGAAGAGAGACAGGATGTTTCGCGCGTCCGAATTGGCGATGGAAAGCGACTGGGTCGCGAGTTGCTGCTGGACTTGCAGTGCCTTGAGCCTGCTCGACGCCTCGGTCATATTGGCATCGACGAGGCGCCCAATGCCTCTGTCGAGACTGTCGGCGAGACTGTTTCCAAATGCTTCCTGCATCTCGATCCTCGACCTGATCGAGCCAAGGTAAGCACCGGCCGATATGACCTTCTGCTGCATCTCGTCGAGAACCAAGGTTATTGTCGGAAAGTCGATGTCGGGATCGGTGACGTCGATATCGAGAATATCGATACCCTCCGGCGGCAGCGTCCGGGTGTGAACTGGCGGCTGTACCGTGATCAGCTCCGCGGCGAGAGGAATGGTGGCGCGAAAGAAGATATTCGGCGCTCCACCCTGAGCCGCAAACAGGATGTCTGGGGGCGCCTTGTTGAGAAACGTTGCCTGCAGCAGGACTTTCGCCCAATCGGCCGTGCTTTCGATATCTCCGTCGAAGCCGTATCCTATCTGGCCTCCGAGCGCCTGGTCGACGACACTTTTGGTGATGACGAACGTATCGTTGGACGTACCCACTGAGAAGGGGACCGTGACGACGTCGAATTTCGTAATCGTGAAGGGTTGGTCGAATACCGGACCCGGTACGTCGCCATAACCGGATGTCGAAAATCCGAGCAATCCACCGATCGTGCCGAGGCCATAACCCAGATCCGGATCAGGTTCTTTCTGCAAAATTCCGCCGCCGCCATTCTTGAACAGTACGAGTTTCGACAGATCGACGTCGATGGTCTTGACGGAGACGGTTCCGTCCTCGCTGCGATCGAACGACGATACGACAGAAGTCTTGGCGCCTGCTTCGCTGGCCTGGCCCAGCATGTCCGACCGCAACCAGTTCTGGCCGGCGAAGGTCGCGGAGTTGGATATCGAGACGATCTGCTGCTTCAACTGCTCCAGTTCTTCCTGGATCTTGTTCTTGTCTATTCCGTCCTGCTGGGCGGAAACGACCTTGGCCATGAACGCCGCCAGGATATCGGTCGTCGCAGCTATGCCTTCATAGGCCGTATCGACTTTTGCTGCTCCGAGACCAAGGGCGTCGTGCACGGTCGAGAGGGCACCATTGTCCGACCGCATGGTGGTGGCGATCGACCAGTAAGCGGGATTGTCGGAGGCCTGTTCGATACGCAAGCCGGTCGAGACCTGCCGCTGCGTGCCAAACATCTGGCTGTCAAGGGAGCGAAGCATTTGGAGCGCGGAGGCAGCTCCAGCATTCGTGAGGATGCTACTCATGGGATCTACACCGAAACAACTCCCCCCGCCCTACATGAGCGTCGGATTATAAAATCCAAATATGGTTAATATATCAATAAGTACGCTCGATGGTGGCCACGCCGACCTGCTTGGCTGAAGATGCCAGCTGGGCGTGGGATTTCTACCCCCGGCATCCCTCTTCCCCCTTCTCCCCCACCGGTACGTCATTCGACGTATACGGTTTTGCGATGCAGCAACCGATAGTCGCTTAAGCAACGGTTAAGTTCTTCGTTGCGGACGAACGAGAAGAGGGGTTCGAACCAATGACATTCAAGTCCAAATCGGGCAAATCCAAACTGGGTGGCGCGCTGCTCGCTGCCGTAATGTCAGCGACGGCGCTGCAGGGTGCTTTCGCCGCTGACGACACCATCAAGATCGGTGTTCTGCACTCGCTTTCGGGCACCATGGCCATCTCTGAGACCACCCTCAAGGATGTCATGCTGATGCTCGTCGCCGAGCAGAACAAGAAGGGCGGCGTGCTCGGCAAGAAGCTCGAAGCCGTCGTCGTCGACCCGGCGTCCGACTGGCCGCTGTTTGCCGAAAAGGCCCGCCAGCTGATTTCGCAGGACAAGGTGGCGGCTGTTTTCGGTTGCTGGACCTCCTCTTCGCGCAAGTCGGTCCTGCCGGTCTTCGAAGAGCTGAACTCGATCCTGTTCTACCCGGTCCAGTACGAGGGTGAAGAATCCTCGCGCAACATCTTCTACACAGGCGCTGCCCCCAACCAGCAGGCCATTCCGGCCGTCGATTATCTGGCGAAGAAAGAAGGCGTCAAGCGCTGGGTTCTCGCCGGTACCGACTACGTCTATCCGCAGACGACCAACAAGATCCTCAAGGCCTATCTGATGTCGAAGGGCGTTGCCGAATCCGACATCATGGTCAACTACACGCCGTTCGGTCATTCCGACTGGCAGACGATCGTCTCGGACATCAAGAAGTTCGGCTCGGCCGGCAAGAAGACCGCCGTCGTCTCGACCATCAACGGCGATGCCAACGTGCCGTTCTACAAGGAACTCGGCAACCAGGGCATCAAGGCTGAAGACATCCCGGTCGTCGCGTTCTCGGTCGGCGAAGAAGAACTCGCCGGTCTCGACACCAAGCCGCTGGTCGGGCATCTGGCCGCCTGGAACTACTTCCAGTCCGTCGATGCGGACGTCAATGCCGAATTCATCAAGGAATGGCACGCGTTCACCAAGAACGACAAGCGCGTGACCAATGACCCGATGGAAGCCGCCTATATCGGCTTCAACGCCTGGGTAAAGGCCGTCGAAGCCGCCGGCACCACCAATACCGATGCCGTGCTGGACAGCATCATCGGCGTCTCCGTTCCGAACCTGTCGGGTGGCACGTCCACCGTCATGCCGAACCACCACATCACCAAGCCGGTGCTGATCGGTGAAATCCAGGCTGACGGCCAGTTCGACATCGTTCAGGAAACCGCGCCTGTGGTCGGCGACGAGTGGTCCGATTACCTGCCGGACAGCAAGAACCTGATCTCCGATTGGCGCAAGCCGATGTCCTGCGGCAACTTCAACGTTGCTTCCGGCAAGTGCGGCGGCAAGGGCAGCTGATCCGATTGCCTTCTAGATGTTCATCGACATCATCGCGGGCGGCGTTCAGTCGCCCGCGATCTCGCAAGGGGGTTCCAATGACGAGCAAAGTTGCTTTCCGCGTTCTGCAGAGCCTTGGTCTTCTGCTCTGCCTGATCTTTTCTCTCGCCGCGCCGTCGTTCGCGCAGCAGACCGATCCCAAGCCGCTGATCGACGCGCTCTCCAAGGCGGATTTCGGCGAAGCTGAAAAACTGATCGGCCAGCTTGCCGCCACAGGCGATGCGCGGCTCGTGCCGGCGCTGAATGCCTTTTCCGAGGGCGATCTCTATTTCCGCAAGTCGGACGGCCTGGTGTTCATCGGCAAGGCGGTCGGCTCCAGCTACGAACTGACTGATCCGGTCACCGGCGCCTCTGCCGGCCAGGCCGCCAAGAACGCCGTCACGAAGATCAAGATCAACAACAGCCTTCGCCGTGTCATCCGCTCGGCCATGGGCGGCCTGACGCTGATGAGCCCGGATCGCGAGGTCCGGCTGCAGGCGGCCGATGCGGTGCTTCGCTCGCCGAGCGCCGAAAACCTCGAACTCCTCGAAACCGCGATCTCCAAGGAGACGGACGGCGAGGTCAAGGCCCGCATGGTAGAGGCGCGCGCCGTGTCGCTGCTCTCCTCCGATCGCTCCATCGATGAAAAGCGCACCGCGATCCAGACGATCAAGAACTATGGCGGCCGCAACGCGATCGGCATCCTGATGGGCGCTTCCGCGGGGCTCGATCCGAGCCTCAAGGGCGATGTCGATGCGGCCATCGCCAGTATCGAAAGCGGCCAGAGGCTCTGGGATATCGGCCAGAACGTCTGGTATGGCGTCTCTCTCGGCTCGGTCCTGCTTCTTGCGGCGATCGGGCTTGCGATCACATTCGGCGTCATGGGCATCATCAACATGGCGCATGGCGAAATGGTCATGCTCGGCGCCTATTCCACCTTCGTGGTGCAGCAGGTCATCCGCGACCATGCGCCCGGCCTGTTCGACTGGTCGCTGGCGATCGCGCTTCCGGTTGCCTTCCTCGTCACCGGCGCCGTCGGCCTGGTCGTCGAACGCGGTGTCATCCGCTTCCTCTACGGCCGGCCGCTCGAAACGCTGCTCGCCACCTGGGGCGTCTCGCTGATCCTGCAGCAGACGATCCGCTCGATCTTCGGCCCCACCAACCAGGAAGTCGGCAATCCGTCGTGGATGTCCGGTTCCTTCCCGGTCGGCGGCATGACGATCACCTGGAACCGCATGTGGATCATCGCCTTCTCGCTGTCGATCTTCGTGGCGCTGCTGGTGGTGATGAAAAAATCCTCCTTCGGCCTCAACATGCGCGCCGTCACCCAGAACCGCCGCATGGCGTCGTCAATGGGCATCAAGACGCCCTGGGTCGACGCTTTCACCTTCGCCCTCGGCTCCGGCATCGCCGGCATTGCCGGTGTCGCACTCTCCCAGATCGACAACGTCTCGCCGAATCTCGGCCAGAGCTACATCATCGACAGTTTCATGGTCGTGGTGTTCGGCGGCGTCGGCAATCTCTGGGGCACGCTGGTCGGCGCGCTGTCGCTCGGGGTGCTCAACAAGTTCCTCGAACCATCGGTCGGCGCCGTGCTCGGCAAGATCCTGGTTCTGGTGCTGATCATCCTGTTCATCCAGAAACGTCCGCGCGGTCTCTTCGCGCTCAAGGGAAGGGCGGTGGAAGCATGATTTCCGGCTTTGTTTTCCGCGCCCTCGAGGGCCGCATCGTCGCTGCCGTCGGCATTCTTCTCGGCATCGGCATCCTGGTGCCGGCGCTCAACCTGCTGACCTCGCCCGACAGCGCGCTGCACATCCCGACCTACGCAATGTCGCTGTTCGGCAAGTATCTCTGCTATGCGCTGCTGGCGCTGGCGCTCGATCTCGTCTGGGGTTACTGCGGCATCCTCTCGCTCGGCCACGGCGCTTTCTTCGCGCTCGGCGGTTATGCGATGGGCATGTATCTGATGCGCCAGATCGGTCCGCGCGGCGTCTACGGCAACCCGGTCCTTCCGGACTTCATGGTGTTCCTGAACTACAAGGAACTGCCGTGGTTCTGGCACGGCTTCGACTGGTTCATCTTTGCCATGGCGATGGTGATCGTCGTGCCCGGCCTGCTCGCCTTCATCTTCGGCTGGTTCGCCTTCCGCTCCCGCGTCAACGGCGTCTATCTGTCGATCATCACCCAGGCGATGACCTACGCTTTGCTGCTTGCCTTCTTCCGCAACGACATGGGTTTCGGCGGCAATAACGGCCTTACTGACTTCAAGGACATCCTCGGCTTCTCCGTTCAGGCGGACGGCACGCGTGCGGTTCTGTTCTTCATGTCGGCGCTGATGCTGTCGCTCTGCCTGATCCTTGCATCCGCCATCGTCCGTTCGAAGTTCGGCAAGGTGCTGGTCGGCGTGCGCGATGCGGAAAGCCGGGTGCGCTTCCTCGGCTTCCGGGTCGAGAACATCAAGCTCTTCACCTTCGTCGTTTCCGCTACGATGGCGGGGATCGCAGGCGCGCTCTTCGTGCCGCAGGTCGGCATCATCAATCCGGGCGAATTTGCGCCCGCCAACTCGATCGAAGTCGTCGTCTGGACGGCGGTCGGCGGCCGCGGCACGCTGATCGGCCCGATCATCGGCGCGATCCTGGTCAATGGCGGCAAGAGCTTCTTCACCGGCGCCTTCCCGGAAATATGGCTGTTTGCGCTCGGTGGTCTGTTCATCGCCGTGACGCTCTTCCTGCCGAAGGGCATCGTCGGAACGATCCAGCACGGCTTGAAGGCTCGGCATGCGTTGAAGGCTGCGGCGGATGCCGAAAAGGGCAGGGGTGACGCCACCACGGTGGCGCAAGCCCAGGCGGCGGAATAGGGGCACGCAATCATGAACATGATTTCCGAAACACGACAGAAAAGCCTGCTCTATCTCGAAAACGTCTCGGTTTCCTTCGACGGCTTCAAGGCGCTGAACTCGCTGTCCTTCGTCGTCGAGCCCGGGGAACTGAGGGCGATCATCGGCCCGAACGGCGCGGGCAAGACGACGATGATGGATATCATCACCGGCAAGACAAGGCCCGATACCGGCACGGTGCTGTTCGAGGATACGATCGACCTCACCAAAAAGGACGAGGCTGATATCGCCCAGCTCGGCATCGGCCGGAAATTCCAGAAGCCGACGGTGTTCGAAAGCCACACCGTGTGGGACAATTTGGAACTGGCGCTCAACCGGTCGCGCGGCGTGTTCGCCACCTTGTTCTACACGCTGTCGCCGGAGGACAAGGCTCGCATCGAGGAGATCCTCGAGACGATCCGCATGACCCACCGCAGCCAAGAATACGCCGCCAATCTCAGCCACGGTCAGAAACAGTGGCTGGAGATCGGCATGCTGCTCGCCCAGGAACCGAAGCTGCTTCTCGTCGACGAACCTGTCGCCGGCATGACGGATGCGGAGACGGCGGAGACGGCGGTGCTGCTGAAGGAAATCGCCAAGACCCGATCGGTGGTCGTCGTCGAGCACGACATGGGCTTCATCCGCGAACTCGGCGTCAAGGTGACCTGCCTTGCCGAAGGTTCGGTCCTTGCCGAAGGCTCGATCGATTTCGTTTCGAACGATCCCAAGGTGATCGAGAATTATCTGGGGCGCTAAGATGCTGACAGTCAACAACGTCAATCTTCATTACGGCGCCGCGCAGGCGCTGCGCGGTGTCTCCATTCACGCGGATATGGGCAAGATCACTTGCGTGCTGGGGCGGAACGGCGTGGGGAAGAGTTCTCTTCTCCGCGCCGTGACCGGCCAGCATCCGGTCAGCGCCGGCACGATCAGCTTCCAAGGAGAGGTCCTGAACGGTCTTGCGCCCTATAACCGCGCCAAGCACGGCATCGGCTACGTGCCGCAAGGCCGGGAAATCTTCCCGCTGCTCACTGTGCAGGAGAACCTCGAAAGCGGTTACGCGCCGCTCGCCCGCAAGGACAAGTTCATTCCCGACGAGATATTCTCGCTGTTTCCGGTGCTGAAATCGATGCTCGGCCGACGCGGCGGCGATCTCTCCGGCGGTCAGCAGCAGCAGCTCGCGATCGGCCGCGCCATGGTCACCCGTCCGAAGATCCTCGTGCTCGACGAGCCGACCGAAGGCATCCAGCCGTCGATCATCAAGGATATCGGACGGGCGATCCGCTACCTGCGCGATTCAACTGGCATGGCCATTCTCCTGGTGGAACAGTATCTGGACTTCTGCCGGGAGCTTGCCGACCAGGTCTACATCATGGATCGTGGCGAGATTGTGCACGAAGGGGCGGCAGAGACTCTGGATACGGCAGAAGCAAGGCGGCATCTGACCGTCTGAGACTAGTATTTTTACTGGTGAATGTTTGTATCGTTTCGCAGCACTTCGTGCGTTTCAAAGGCCGCTAATATATGTTAACAACACTGCGTTTTCAGGGCATTCCGCATAATTGTTGACAACCCCCGCACCCCATGATGAGGCGCTGATGGTCTTTGCACGCGTTGCCGGTTTCTTCTCTCGTTCCGCTCTTACACGCATGGTTACGGTAGGAGCGGTTTTTTTGGGCGCCACGACCTTCCTGGGGTCGATGACCGGCAGCGCCCTTGCCGCAGGCTGCGGCCAGCCGATGGAAGCGGGTCGCCACCCAATCACCATCGAAACCGACGGTGTTGCCCGTTCGGCAGTCTATTTCATTCCCTCGTCCTATACCGGCAAGGACAAGGTTCCGCTGGTTTTCGATCTCCATGGCAGCCACAGCAATCCTCAAGGGCAGCTGAACAGAAGCTCCTGGGACAAGGTTGCCGAGAAAAACGGCTTCATCGTTTTGGCGCTGCAGGGGAGCCTGCCCGGAAGCTCCGCCGGCACCTATGCGTGGAACGTGCCTTTCGTCACCATACAGCAGGGCGGCCTCGACGAGATCGCCTATATCCGGCAGGCTATCGCGACCGCCAAGCAGCAATTCTGTGTCGATCCGGCCCGTATCTATGCCTCGGGTTATTCGGGTGGCGGCCGCATGCTATCGGCCTATCTCTGCTCGGGTCATGACGATTTCGCAGCTGCCGGCTTCGTGCATTCGCTGCGCGCCGGGCGTCCGGTCGAGGCCGATGGGAAGTGGGGGCCGGATGCGCAGGGCTGCAATCCCGCCAGGCCCATCTCGATCATGGCCTTTGCCGGTGTCAAGGATGCGGCAAATCCTTACGCTGGCGGCGGCAGCGCCTATTGGCAATACGGCTTCAAGACCGCGATCCAACGCTGGACCGAACTCGACGGCTGCAAAGGCAATGGCGACGTAAAGACCGTCGACGGTGTGACCTTCAGTCTCTACGGCACCTGCAAGAACGGTGCACGCGTCGCATCCTACGTCTTCGCCAACGGCACGCATGATTGGCCGAAGCCGGTTGCCGCTACGGAAGCCGTGATCGCCGCCGCCAAGGACGGGGCAGCGAGCGTCACCAAGGTGGCTGCGGTGACCGTCTCCAAGCCGGCATTCGACGCCAATGTTGATCCGGCTTCGCGGATGTGGGAGTTCTTCGGCAAGGCCGACAGCACCGACGTGATCGCCACTGCAACGCCGGCCAAGATCGGTTCGACGGCCAAGTCTGGCACGGGCGTTGCATCGGGTTGCGGAACCGAAGCCGATCTTCAGGGGACGACGTGCAACAGCAACCAGCCGATCGATATGCGCCGCAGCGGGCAAGGGGTGCAGGACGCCTTGTAACCAAGGCTTTCGGCGGGCGGACACGGCTCGCCGAATTCTACCAGGAAGGCTGCGCAAAAATTCGCCTCCCGGAAACATTTTCGCCTGAAATGGAGGCGATTTTAATCAATACGTCGGGGGGACTGACGGGCGGCGACGTGATCGAATGGTCCGTCGCCGCTGCCGCTTCCACAAGACTGTCGGTCACCACCCAGGCGAACGAGAAGATCTATAAGGCCTCGTCCGGCACGGCCTCCGTCTCCACCCATGTCACCGTCGGCGAGGACGCATCGGTCCACTGGCTTCCCCAGGAAACCATCCTTTTCGACCAGTCCTCGCTGACCCGCCGGCTTGACGTCGATCTTTCCGAAAGGTCCGAATTTCTGGCTGTCGAGGCGGTCCTGCTCGGCCGCAAGGCGATGGGCGAAGCGGTCGCGAATGGTTTCTTCCGCGACCGCTGGCGGGTGCGCCGGTCAGGTCAGCTGATCCATGCGGAAGAGATGAAGTTCGAGGGCGAGATCGAACAGCTCTCTCAAGCTGCTGCCGTGCTCTCCGGCCAGGTCGCCTTCGCGACGCTGTTTTACACCGGCCCGCTCGCCGAAATGCTCTTCCCGAAACTCCGCCAGATTGTCGACGGCACGCCTGGCGGAGCCAGCCTGTGGACAGGCGGAGCCAGCCACTGGAACGGCAAGCTGATCGCCCGGCTGGTGGCGCCGACCGGATTTGACTTGAGAAAAATCCTGACACCGGCAATTTCCGTATTGCGTAACGGCGCGCCAGTGCCGAAAGTCTGGAACATCTGATCTTACAGCGGGATTCCCATGAACCTGACGCCCAGAGAAAAAGACAAACTGCTGATTTCCATGGCGGCGATCGTCGCCCGACGCCGGTTGGATCGCGGGGTCAAGCTCAACTATCCTGAAGCGATCGCCCTGATTACCGATTACGTGGTGGAAGGTGCGCGCGACGGCCGCGCGGTCTCCGACCTGATGGAGGCCGGAGCTCATGTCGTCACCCGCGACCAAGTGATGGACGGCATTGCCGAGATGATCCACGACGTGCAGGTGGAGGCGACTTTTCCGGACGGCACCAAACTTGTCACCGTCCACGAACCGATCCGCTGAGGAGGCCTGCAATGCTGGAACTGCGCCCGAATTGCGAGTGCTGCGACAAGGACCTTGTACCGGAAAGCCGGGAGGCGATGATCTGCACTTTCGAGTGCACGTTTTGCGCCACCTGCGCCTCCGATGTGCTGAAGGGCATCTGCCCCAATTGCGCCGGCGAACTGGTGCGCCGGCCCGTGCGTCCGGCGGCCGCGCTCGCCCGCCATCCGGCCTCCACCAAACGCGTACTGAAGGCCGAGGGCTGCGCGCCCAAGGCGGCTTGAAGGAGAATGCCATGATTCCCGGTGAAGTGATTGCCGCAGAAGGCGAAATCGAGCTCAACGCAGGTCTTCCGACGGTGACCATAAAGGTCGCCAACACCGGCGACCGACCGGTGCAGGTGGGCAGCCACTACCATTTCTTCGAGACCAATAACGGGCTCTCCTTCGACCGGGACAAGGCGCGCGGCATGCGTCTCGATATCCCGGCCGGTACGGCCGTCCGTTTCGAACCCGGCCAGATGCGGGAAGTGACGCTGATCCCGCTTTCGGGCAAGCGCGAAGTCTATGGTTTTCAGCAGAAGATCATGGGTGCGCTGTGAAGCGGGCATTTGCGTTTTCTGCTGCGTTCATGCCGCTTCTTGCCCTGCCGGCGGCGGGGCAGGAGCCGAAGGCAAATTGCAAGAACCCGCAAACGCAGATGGAGATGAACATCTGCTCGCAGCGCGACTACGAAGCCGCCGACAAGGCGCTTAATACCCAGTACCAGACGACCCGCAAGGCGATGAAAAAATGGGATGCGGATAGTTCCGCGGATCTCAAAGGCGCCGAGGATGCGCTCGTCAAGGCGCAACGGGCCTGGGTCGCCTATCGCGACGCGCAATGCATCTCCTCCGGCTTCCAGGCCCATGGCGGCTCGATGGAGCCGATGCTGATTTCCGGATGCCAGGCGGACCTGACACGCAAGCGCATTACGGAGCTCAAAGAGCTGACCGAGGCGATGGGGAACTGAACGTTGAGCGTGTTTGTGGTAGTTATGGGAGCGGGAAGGAGAGCGACATGACCGAAACAGTCAAGATCAGCCCTGAAAACCAGATAACCCTATCTGCCGAAGCGCTCGCTTTGCTTGGCGTCAAGGCCGGAGACCAGGTGGATATCGTACCGAGTCAGGACGGCCATCTGGAGATCCGGCCGAAACGTTGGACATTCGCGGACCTGAAAGGGATCGTAAAGCTGGATAGGCCGATTACCGCGGGCGAACTGGATGAATGGGTTGCCGAAGCACGAGGCCGGATTCCTGAAGGCGGCAACGACCTATGATCGGGATCGACACGAATGTCCTCCTTCGTTGGCTCGTGCGCGATCAGCTGATCGGGGAGCCGGCATTGGCGCAGAGTGAGGCGCTGTCTGCGCTCTTCGATAAGAGCGAGGAAGCATTCTTCATCAACGAGATTGTTTTCGTCGAAATTGCCTGGGTCCTGAAACAGCGCGCCCGCCTACCAAAGACCCGGATCGCCGAGATCATCTGGGGTCTGCTGAATTTGGAAAATGCGGTCGTGAAGGACCGAGACATATTGAGCGCTGCGCTTCAAGCCTATTCCGAGTTTCCCGGCGACTTCTCCGATCATTTGATTGGAGAAATCAACAGCCGCAACGGTTGCCGCACCACAATGACGTTCGACAAAGCCGCATCGAAATCCTCCCATTTTACCGAGCTTACAAGGTAGACCGTCCATGCCCCACAAGATGTCCCGCGCCTCCTATGCCAGCATGTTCGGTCCGACCACGGGCGACAGGGTGCGGCTTGCTGATACCGAATTGTTCATCGAGGTGGAGAAGGATTTCACCGTCTATGGCGAAGAGGTGAAGTTCGGCGGCGGCAAGGTCATTCGCGATGGCATGGGGCAGAGCCAGGCGACGCGTGCCGAAGGGGCGGTCGATACGGTCATCACCAATGCGCTGATCGTCGATCATTCGGGCATCTACAAGGCCGACGTCGGTTTGAAGAACGGCCGCATCCACGCGATCGGCAAAGCCGGCAATCCGGATACCCAGCCGGGCGTGACGATCATCGTCGGCCCGTCCACCGAGGCGATCGCCGGCGAGGGCAAGATCCTGACGGCCGGCGGCATGGATGCGCATATCCATTTCATCTGCCCGCAGCAGATCGAGGAGGCGCTGATGAGCGGCGTCACGACCATGCTCGGCGGCGGCTCAGGCCCGGCACATGGCACGCTTGCCACCACCTGCACCGGCGCCTGGCATATCGAGCGGATGATCGAGAGCTTCGACGCCTTCCCGATGAACCTCGCGCTCGCTGGCAAGGGCAATGCGTCGCTTCCCGCACCTCTGGAGGAAATGATCCTCGCCGGTGCCTCGTCGCTGAAGCTTCACGAGGACTGGGGCACGACGCCGGCGGCGATCGACAACTGCCTGACGGTCGCCGATGCCTTCGACGTGCAGGTGATGATCCACACCGATACGCTGAACGAAAGCGGTTTCGTGGAGGATACGGTCGCGGCCATCAAGGGCCGCACCATCCATGCTTTCCATACGGAAGGTGCCGGCGGCGGCCACGCGCCCGACATCATCAAGATCTGCGGCAACCCGAACGTCATCCCGTCTTCGACCAACCCGACCCGGCCTTATACGATCAATACGCTTGCCGAACATCTCGACATGCTGATGGTCTGCCATCACCTGTCGCCGTCGATCCCGGAAGATATCGCCTTTGCCGAAAGCCGCATCCGCAAGGAAACCATCGCTGCCGAAGACATCCTCCACGATCTCGGCGCCTTCTCGATTATCTCCTCCGACAGCCAGGCCATGGGCCGTGTCGGGGAAGTGGCGATCCGCACCTGGCAGACCGCCGACAAGATGAAGCGCCAGCGCGGCAGCCTGAAGGAAGAAACCGGCAATAACGACAATTTCCGCGTCAAGCGCTACATCGCCAAATACACGATCAATCCGGCAATCGCCCAGGGCGTTTCCCATGAGATCGGTTCGGTCGAAGTCGGCAAGCGAGCGGATCTCGTGCTCTGGAGCCCGGCCTTCTTCGGCGTGAAGCCGGAAATGGTGCTGCTTGGCGGCTCGATTGCGGCCGCACCGATGGGCGATCCGAACGCCTCGATCCCTACGCCGCAGCCGATGCATTACCGGCCGATGTTTGCGGCCTACGGCAAGCTGCGCACCAATTCCTCCGTCACCTTCGTCAGCCAGGCTTCGCTGGATGGCGGTCTTGCCCAGCGCCTCGGGGTCGCCAAGAGGCTGGTGGCAGTCAAGAACACCCGCGGCGGCATCTCCAAGGCCTCGATGATCCACAATTCGCTGACGCCGCATGTGGAGGTCAACTCGGAGACCTACGAGGTGCGCGCCGACGGCGAGCTGCTGACCTGCGAGCCCGCGACGGTGCTGCCGATGGCGCAGCGCTATTTCCTGTTCTGAGGCGCTGGCACCTCGGAGCCCCTGAATGAAGGCGTTTTTGCGCTGGCTCCTCGCTGCGGTTCTGTTCGTGGTTGTCGCGGTGGCCGTCGGGACGTTCATCCCGCGACCGTTGTTTGCGCCGAGCCGAGCGGCGGAACCGGCGGCGCAAAGGCGCATCTTGGTTCTGTCCAACCCGATCCACACGGACATTGCCATTCCGCTGGCTGAGGACACCCGCACCGCCTTCGCTTTTCTGGAGCGGTCCGGAATCCCGGTTGCCGACCCCGGTGCGGAATGGCTGGTGCTCGGCTGGGGCGGGCGGGCCTTCTATCTTGAAACGGCGACTTGGGCTGATTTGAAGCCGCTTCCGGTGTTGCGGGCACTGACGGTCGACAGTTCAGTCATGCATGTGGACGTTGCCGGCGGTATCGACGAACGTCATCCGGCGGTGGTGCCGCTCGACCTGGAGGCGGCGGAATTCCAGCGGCTTTTGGCGTTCATCCAGGCGAGTTTCACCCGTCAGGCAGGCGGGGCGCTCGTCGTGGCGGAGGCGGCCTATGGCGCTAATGACCGGTTTTTCGAGGCAAACGGCTATTTCAACGCATTCGTTGGCTGCAATACCTGGACCGCTGCCGCACTTCGCACAGCCGGAATACGAACCGGCCTCTGGAATCCGCTGCCGCAGACCCTTACCCTCTCACTCAAGCTTTTCAATTGACCTCGGAGCATTCCATGCAGCACGTCCATTCCTATCATCCGGCCGGCGTGGTCACAGATCCGCCGATCGATATCGTCACGCTGCCGCATGATCTGCGGCATCTGCGCCGCAAGCTGCTGCATCTCTCCGATGGCGAGATGGTGATGCTCGACCTCAAGGAGGCTGTACTTTTCCATCACGGCGATCGGCTGGTGCTTGAGAACGGCGATACGATCGAGGTACATGCGGCTCCGGAAAAACTCTTCGAGATCAAGGGCCGCGATACGCTGCACCTGATCGAACTCGCCTGGCATCTCGGCAATCGCCACCTTCCGGCGCAGATCGAGGAAGGCCGTATCCTCATCCTGCGCGACCACGTGATCCGCGCCATGCTGGAAGGGCTTGGTGCCGCGGTTGCCGAGGTCGAGGAAGGGTTCCAGCCGGCCCGTGGAGCCTACCATTCGCATGGTTCCCACGACCATCACGGACATTGAGCCTTCGTGACCCACCTCGAAACCAAGGTGCTTCTG
This sequence comes from Neorhizobium sp. BETTINA12A, assembly GCF_023006485.1. Lineage (NCBI taxonomy): Bacteria > Pseudomonadati > Pseudomonadota > Alphaproteobacteria > Hyphomicrobiales > Rhizobiaceae > Neorhizobium > Neorhizobium sp. BETTINA12A. Next base: position 239 of record NZ_JALBGW010000090.1, on the reverse strand, counting down.
AGGCTGATGGCCTGGCTCTCGCCGGCCTTTCCGATCGGCGGCTTTGCCTATTCGGGCGGGCTGGAACGGGCGGTGCACGATGGCCTCGTCAAGGACGCGGCAAGCCTGACCGCCTGGCTGACGAGCCTGCTGGGGCACGGCGCCTTGTGGAATGACGCCGTGCTGTTCGGCGAAGCTTGGCGGCGGTATGAGGACGGGGCCGCGTTGAAGGAGACGGCGGAGCTGGGGCTGGCGCTTGC